>MKRV01000245.1:51825-52831 GCA_001897995.1 Alphaproteobacteria bacterium 65-37
CCTGGAACCCGGCCAAGCCGATCATCGAATGGAACGGCAGGCAGTGGGTCGGCATCGACGTGCCCGATTACGGCCCGACCACCAAGCCGTCGGAGGGCGTCGGCCCCTTCATCATGAACGCCGAGGGCCTCGGCCGCCTGTTCGCCCGCGACCTGATGGCCGAGGGCCCGTTTCCCGAGCATTACGAGCCGTTCGAATCGCCCTCCGAGAACGTGCTGCATCCGGCGGTTCGTTCGAACCCGGCGGCCCGCGTGTTTGCCGACGATCGTGCCCAGTTCGGCTCGCCGCAGGACTTTCCCTATGTCGCGACCACCTATCGCCTGACCGAGCATTTCCACTTCTGGACCAAGCATGCGCGGATCAACGCCATCCTGCAGCCGCAGGAGTTCGTCGAGATCGGCGAGGTGCTGGCCCGCGAGAAGGGCATCGCACAGGGCGGCTGGGTGCGCGTCTCCTCCAAGCGTGGCGTCGTGGTCTGCCAGGCCTACGTCACCAAGCGCATCAAGCCGCTGATGGTGGACAGCCGTGCCACCCACGTGATCGGCGTGCCGCTGCACTGGGGTTTCACCGGGCAGGCGCGCAAGGGATACGGCGCCAACACGCTGACGCCGTCGGTCGGCGACGCCAACACCCAGACGCCCGAGTTCAAGGCGTTCCTGGTCAATGTCGAGCCGACGACGGCGCCGGTCGCCTGAACCCAGTGGCCTGAAGGAGCACCCCATGTCCGATCTTCAGTCCCAGGACTATATCCGGCGCTCGGCATCGACCCTGACGCCGCCCTCGATCCGCCGTTACGAGGACCAGGTCGCCAAGCTGATCGATGTCAGCCGCTGCATCGGCTGCAAGGCCTGCCAGGCCGCCTGCATGGAGTGGAACAACCTGCGCACCGAGGTCGGCACCTTCGAGGGAAGCTACGACAACCCGTCCGATCTCGGCCCCAGCACCTGGACCCTGATGCGCTTCACCGAATGGGAGGACCAGAAGGGCAATCTCGAATGGCTGATCC
>MKRV01000246.1:0-7883 GCA_001897995.1 Alphaproteobacteria bacterium 65-37
CGGCCTCAGGCCGCTGCGATCGCCTCGAGGTGCTCGACCAGCTCTTCGGGGTTGCTGAAGAAGGGCGAGTGGCCGCACTCCATGGTGATCACCTTGCACGGCGTCGCCTTGACCATGAGCCGCTGCAGCTTGACGCGGATGGCATTGTCGAAAATGCACTCGATGTACCAGCGCGGCACCGAGCCGAAACGGTCTTCGGTGAGGGTCACCGGCGTGGTCGAGATGGAGATGGGCTGCGGCCGCAGCCGTTCCATGGCCCGGTAGCGGTCCTCCGGCGAGACGTCGGCGTAGAACAGGGCCGGTAGTTTGTCGCGGGAGAAGGTGTAGGTCTTGCCGTCGGGACTGACCTGCCGCGACAGGCGGAACATCGCGTCGGGCTCGAGGTTGGTCATGTCGCGGCCGGTCTTGCCTGTCGTCGGCAGCAGGGCACATAGATAGACCAGGGCCTTGAGCTTGCGCCGCCGCGCCTCGGCGAGCTGGCTGATGGTGATGCCGCCCAGGGAATGGCCGACGAGGACCACCTGATCGTCCATCTTGTCGAGCAGGCGGGCGAGCTTTTCGACATTGTCGGCCAGGGTCACCACAGCCGGGGGCGTCTGGTCTTTGCCGAGGCCGGGCAGGTCGGGGGCGCAGACCTTATGGCCCTTGGCTTCCAGGAGCGGCACGACCTTTTCCCAGGCCCAGCCGCCGGCGCAGGCACCATGTACGAGCAGAAATGTTGCCATGATCCGCTCAGCCTCGGCCGACGACGGTACGCGCGCCGGCCGCAGGCACGAAGAAGTCGGGCATCAACGGCGTGCCGGGCGAGACGGCATATTTGTCGAAATCGGTCACGCCTTCGGCGGTCAGAACTTCGTCGTCGATGAAGAAGTTGCCGGTGCACTGGCGCGCTGGTCGGCAGAAGATCGCGTGTGCGGCGTCGGCCATGATCTCAGGTTTGCGGCAACGCTTCATGCCGTCCTCGCCGCCCAGGATGTTCTGGATTGCGGCCGTCGCGATGCCGGTGCGCGGCCACAGGCAGTTGAAGGCGATGCCCTTGCCCTTGAATTCCTCCGCCATCGCCCAGGCGAAGACGGACATGCCGTACTTGGCGAGCGTATAGGCCGCATGGTTGGCGAACCACTTCACGTCGAAGTCGAGCGGCGGGGAGAGGTTGAGGACGTGTGGGTTGCCGGCCTTCTCCAGGTGGGGGATGCACTTCTGCGAAACGAGGAAGGTGCCGCGCGCGTTGATCTGGTGCATGAGGTCGTAGCGCTTCATCGGCGTCGCGAGCGTGCCGGTCAGGCTGATGGCGCTGGCGTTGTTCACGAGGATGTCGATGCCTCCGAACTTCGCAACGGTTTCCGCCACCGCCTTCTCGACGCTCTGCTCGTCGCGGATGTCGCAGGCGAGCGGCAGCGCCTTGCCGCCGGCCTTTTCGATCTCCTCGGCGGCAGTGAAGATCGTGCCGGGCAGGCGTGGATCCGGTTTCACCGTCTTTGCCGCAATCGCGACATTGGCGCCGTCGCGCGCCGCACGCAGTGCAATGGCAAGGCCGATGCCACGGCTGCCACCGGTCACGAAAAGGGTCTTGTTACCCAGACTCATGGCGCCCCCAAGAAATCCTTGGGCTCTATAGCCGGCCCGAGTCTTGGCCGCTAGTGTCGCCACACAGGGGAGGCATGCATGAAGCCGTGTTTTGAAACCGCTACGCGGCTCGCCCGTGCAATTCGCAGCGGGCGACTGAGTTCCGTCGAGGTGATCGAGGCGCACCTGCAGCGGATCGCGCGCGTGAACGGGCCGATCAACGCCATCGTGCTGGTCGATCGCGAGGGCGCCCTGAAGGCGGCTCGTGCTGCGGATCGGACGCTCAAGAAGCACAAGGCGAATGGGAAGGCGGGAGCATTGGGGCCCCTGCACGGCGTGCCCATTACGATCAAGGAGGCCTTCGACGTCGTCGGCCTGCCCACGACGTCCAGCCATCCGCCGCTGAGAGATAACATTGCCGCGAGCGACGCCACTGTCGTGGCCCGACTGCGTGCGGCCGGCGCGGTGATCCTGGGCAAGACCAACGTGCCCGAGCTCTGCGCCGACTTTCAGACCGAGAGCCCGCTCTTCGGGACGACCAAGAACGCCTGGGATGCGCGCCGCACGGCCGGCGGTTCGACCGGCGGCGGTGCTGTGGCCGTCGCAGCACGCCTGTCGCCGCTGGAGCTCGGCAGCGATATCGGCGGCTCGGTGCGCAATCCAGCGCATTTCAACGGCATCTTCTCCTTGAAGCCGACGGAATGGCGGGTTCCCTCGCACGGCCATGTGCCCGACCTGCCGGGCGCGACGCGCACGGTGCGTTACATGGGCACCTTCGGCCCTCTGGCGCGTTCGGTCGACGATCTCGAGACGGCGCTCCGGATCGTTGCCGGCCCCGATGGGCGCGAGGCCGAGGCGCCCCCGGTGCCGCTCGGGCCCACGACCAAGCTCGTGGCCAAGGGGCTACGGATCGCGGTGCTTGCCGGCAACCCGCTGGTGACGCCCTCGGCCGATACGGGGGCGGTGGTTCAGGCCGCCGCGAAGCTTCTCGCCAAGGCCGGGGCCAGGGTGAAGCAGGCTGCCCCCGAAGGCCTGGACTGGCAGCAGGCCTGGGACGACTGGTCGGATCTCTTCCAGTACCTGATCCGGGCCCTGCAGCCGCTCGCCGAGCGCGAACGTTTCTTCGGCAAGACCGAGGCGGCCAACCCCTCGACCCGGTCGGTGGCCCGCGCCGCGCGCCTGGATCTTGGCCAGTTCCTCGCTGTCCTCGATCGCCGCGATCAGCTCATCCGGCGCTGCGAGGCTTTTCTCGACGACTATGACGCCTGGCTGATGCCGGTGATGCCCGACGTCGCCTTCATTCGCCAGTCGCCGAGCCAGCCGCTCCGCATCGACGGCGTCGACCATCCGTATTTCTTCGCCGGCACCTCCTACAACTTCCTGGCCAACGTCACCGGCCAGCCGTCGATCGTGCTGCCCTGCGGCTTCTCGCGCGATGGCCTGCCGATCGGCCTGCAGCTTGTCGGCAAGCGCTGGGGCGAGGCGAAGCTGCTGGGTGTCGCCAAGGCCCTGGAACAGCTTCTGCCGCCCTGTCCCGTGCCGCCGGATTACAAGGACGCGTAGCTTGCTGGGAGCGCGCCACTCCAGTGGCGCTCATAGGTTGCCGGCGACCAAAAAGACGCGCCACTGGAGTGGCGCGCTCCCAGCAAGACCTCTGCCCGGCGCTACTCCACCTTCACGCCGGCCTTGTCGATGATCGCTTTCCATTTGGCGAATTCGGCACGCTGAAAGGCACCGAATGCTGCCGGCTGCATCTGGGCAGGTGTCGGGATGTCCTGGCCGAGATCCTCGAGCTTGCGCCGGACATCCGGGTCCTTGAGGGTCGCGACGGCGGCGGCATTGAGCTTGTCGATGATCTCACGCGGCGTGCCCTTCGGCGCCCAGAGGCCGTGCCAGATCGTGACCTCGATCCCGGGAAAGCCTGCCTCCGCCGTGGTCGGAATGTCGGGTGCCGCGGCGGTGCGTTGCTTGGCGGCAACGGCATAGACCTTGAGCTTGCCGGCCCGGATATGGGGCAGCGAGTTGGAGGATTGATCGATCATGATCTGGATCTGGTTGGCGATCAGATCCTGCACCGCGGGCCCCGTGCCGCGGTAAGGCACGAGCTGGTACTTCGTGCCGGTCACTTCGAAGAAGGCGAGCGCCCCGATATGCGAGCCCGAGCCCATGCCCGCGGTGCCGCCCGAGACCTTGTCGGCATTGGCGTTGAGATAGGCCACCAGCTCCTTCAAGTCCTTGGCCGGGACCTGAGTGGAGGTGACGACCAGCAGCGGGTTCGACGGCAGGAGCGCGATCGGCACGAGATCTTCGATCAGGTCGTAGTTCAGGTTCTTGTAGATGGCGCCGTTCACCACATTGGTGCCGAGATGGCCGATGCCGATCGTGTAGCCGTCGGGCGCGGATCGCACGAGCTTGCCCATGGCGATGGAGCCTGCCGCGCCGGTCACATTGTCGATCACGATCTGCTGGCCGAGCTCCTTCGACATGCGCTCGCCGACGATGCGCGCCATCACGTCGGTCGGGCCGCCGGCCGAGAAGGGGACGATCAGGTTGATCGGCTTGCTGGGATAGGGCTGGGCCAGTGCCGGGCTTGCGGCAAGGGCCGCCAGCACGGCGAACGCTGTTCTACGCAACATTGCAAGACCTCCCGGTGCTTCTCATTGCCGGTGAGATTAGCGGGGCGTTTCCGTCAGCGCCATCGCAGGAGGAAACGGTCCGCCAGGGGAGCTGGGCGAGACCCTTTCAACGCCCAGTGCCATCGAGGGCCATGGTAACCAGCACCGCACGGTTGGACACCTGCTGACCTTCCTGCACGGAGATCGCCTCGACCTTGGCATCGAGCGCGGCCTTGAGCTGGTGCTGGATCTTCATGGCTTCGAGGACGATCAGGGTCTGGCCACGGCTCACCTGGTCGCCGGGCGCCACCTTGATCGAGACGATGCGCCCGTCCATCGGGGCGCGCAGCTTGCCGTCGCTGCCGGCCGCTGCGGCCTCAGGCGGCGCGTAGGTCTTGTCGGTGAAGCGCACCGTATGGGCGTCGAGATCGACGATGATGTCGTTGCCGTCGATGTGGAAGGGTGCATCGTGTGCCTCCGGAAGGCCCTCGACCTGGAGAAGGCGCTCGGTGCCCCCGGCTGCCAGCCTGATGGGCGTCGGCTCGGGGTTGGAGTTGCGCCACCCGCGCAGGGGCTCGGGATAGTGCGCCGCCGATGCCCGCCACAGGCAGTTGGCCGCCATCAGCCAGTGCGCATCGTCGATCGGCGGGGCCGCGAAAGTATGCCTCGACAGGAAGGCCGTCGTCGCGTGGCCGGCCGCGAACTCAGGATGCTCCAGCAGGCAGATCAGGAAATGGCGGTTGGTCGTCGGCCCCAGGACGACGGTCTCGCGCAGGGCCCGCACCAGCCGTGTCCGGGCCTCCTCGCGTGTCGCGCCGTGGGCGATCACCTTGGCGATCATGGGATCGTAGAAGGGCGAAATCGCCAGCCCGTCCTTCATGCCGTGGTCGGTGCGCACACCCGGACCGGCGGCCGGCCGCCACACATCGATACGGCCGGTCTGCGGCAGGAACCCGCCATAGGCATCCTCGGCATAGAGGCGCACTTCGATCGCGTGACCGGCGAAGGCGATCTGATCCTGCGCAAGCGGCAGCTTCTCGCCGCGGGCCACGCGCAGTTGCCATTCGACGAGGTCGAGCCCGGTGATTGCCTCGGTGACCGGATGCTCGACCTGCAGGCGGGTGTTCATCTCGAGGAAGTAGAAGGCGCCGTCGCCCCCCAGCAGGAACTCGACGGTGCCGGCGCCGCGGTAGCCGATCGTCTTGGCGGCCGCGACGGCGGCGGCGCCCATGCGGCGGCGCAGGTCGGCGTCGACAGCCGGCGAGGGCGCTTCCTCGATCACCTTCTGATGGCGGCGCTGCACGGAGCAGTCGCGCTCGCCGAGATGGACGACATTGCCGTGGCTGTCGGCAAAGACCTGGATCTCGACGTGGCGCGCGTCGACCACGGCCTTCTCGAGGATCAATTCGCCGGAGCCGAACGCGCTCTCCGCCTCGGTGCGCGCCGTGCGGATCGCCTCGAGGAGGTCGCCCTCCGCCTCGACCAGCCGCATGCCGCGGCCGCCACCGCCGGCGGCCGCCTTGACCATGATCGGCAAGCCGATCTTGCCGGCTTCCCTCTCGAGGTGTCCGTCGCTCTGATCGGCCCCCTGGTAACCCGGCACGCAAGGGACTCCGGCATCGATCATGCGCCGCTTGGCGGCCGCCTTGTTGCCCATGGCGGCGATGGCCGCAGCAGGGGGGCCGATGAAAACGATGCCGGCCTTCTCGCAGGCGGCGGCAAAGCCTTCGTTCTCGGAGAGGAAGCCGTAGCCCGGATGGACTGCATCGGCGCCGCTCTTGCGGACGGCGTCGAGGATGCGGTCGATGCTGAGATAGCTTTCACCGACCGGCGGCGGGCCGATGCGGACGGCCTCGTCGGCGAAGGCCACGTGGGGGGCTTCCTTGTCGGCATCGGAGTAGACGGCGACGGTGCGGTAGCCCATCGCCTTGGCCGTACGCATGACGCGCCAGGCGATCTCGCCGCGATTGGCGACCAGGATCTTGCTGTAGCTCATCACTCGGGACCCATCATTCGACGGCCCAGCGCGGCGGCCGCTTCTCGGCGAAGGCGCGCAGCCCCTCGGCCGCTTCCGGTCCGCGGCGTGCTTCGGCGAACTTGTCGGAGGCGAAGTCGAGGACCGACGACAGCGGCTCGGTGCCGACCTTCATCACGACCTGCTTGGTGAGGGCATTGGCGATCGGCGCGCACTTGTCGATCTGCTTCAGCACCTCTTCAAGCTTGGCGTCGAGGGCGGCCGAATCCTGGACCAGATAGTGCACGATGCCGAGCCGCAGCGCCTCCGGCCCCTTGAAGCGGGCCGCCGTCAGGGTGAGATGCCGGGTCTGCGGCACGCCGATGCGGGCTGCCACGAACGGCGCGATCTGGGCGGGAACGATACCGAGCGCCGTCTCGCTCATGGCGAAGCCTGCGCCTTCGGTGCAGATCGCCACGTCGGAGACGCAGAGGATGCCGAAGCCGCCGGCAATGGCGAAGCCTTCGACGGCCGCGACCACGACCTGCGGGCTGGTATTGACCATTTCCAGGAACGTGCCGAAGCCGCGATTCCAGACGGCGATCGGGTCCTTTTCGCCGGGCTTGGGCTTCTCGGTGAAGCTCTGCTCCATGTTCTTGAGATCGGCGCCCGCACAGAAGGTGCCGCCGGCGCCGCGCAGGATCACGACCTTGATATCGCGTCGGTCGCGCAGCACCTCGAAGACGCTGCGCAGCTCGCCGATCAAGGTGGGGTTGAGGGCGTTCTTGACCTCAGGCCGGTTGAGCGTGACGTGAAGGCGCGACCGCTCGCGGTGCAGCAGCAGGGTTTCGTACTTCTCGGCGAACTCGGCCATTGGGGGCTCCAAACTCGTGTCAGCGATCTAGATCAGCGATTTTCCAGCCGGGGCAGGGTGCCCATCAGCTTGGAGATGATCTGCAGCATCACCTCGTCGGCGCCGCCGCCGATCGAGGCCAGGCGGGAATCGCGGAAGGCGCGGGCGGTGGGGGACTCCCAGAGATAGCCGGCGCCGCCCCAGTATTGCAGGCAACCGTCGGTCACCACGCGCACCATGCGACCCGCCTTGAGCTTGGCCATCGATGCCAGCATCGTGACGTCGGTGCCACCGAGATAATCCTCGCAGGCGCGATAGCAGAGCGAGCGCACCAACTCGACCTCGGTGCGCAGTTCCGCGAGCTTGAAATGGATGACCTGGTTGTCGAGCAGCGGACGGCCGAACACCTTGCGCTCGCGGGTGTACTCGATCGTCTGGTCGATCAGCCGCTCCATGCCGACCACGGCGCTGATGGCGCCCCACAGCCGCTCCTCCTGGAACTGCTGCATCTGATAGACGAAGCCCATGCCTTCCTGGCCGATCAGGTTGCGCACCGGCACCCTGACGTCGTCGAGGAAGATCTGCGCGGTGTCGGAGCTGCGCATGCCGAGCTTGTCGAGCTTCTTCACCACCTCGACGCCCTTGGTCTTCATCGGCAGGCAGATCAGCGACTTGTTCTTGTGCACCGGCCCTTCGCCCGTGCTGGCGAGCAGGCACATCCAGTCGGCCTGGGTGCCGTTGGTGGTCCACATCTTGCCGCCGTTGATCACCCAGTCGCCGCCGACGCGGCGGGCCGCGGTCTTGATCGAGGCGACATCCGAGCCCGCACCCACCTCCGAGACGCCGAGGCAGGCGACATAGTCGCCGGCAATCGAGGGCGTCAGGAACTCGCGGC
>MKRV01000246.1:8195-8485 GCA_001897995.1 Alphaproteobacteria bacterium 65-37
CCGCCGATCGAGCCCAGGCGGCCATCGCGATAGCTGCGCGCCACGGGGCTGTCCCACAGGTAGCCGGCGCCGCCCCAGTATTGCAGGCAGGAATCGGCGACCTCGCGGCGCAGGCGGCCCGCCTTGAGCTTGGCCATCGAGGCCAGCATGGTCACGTCCTTGCCGGCGAGATACTCCTCGCAGGCGCGGTAGACGATGGAGCGCAGCGCCTCGACCTCGGTCTTGAGCTCGGCGAGGCGGAAATGGATCACCTGGTTGTCGAGCAGCGGCTTGCCGAACACTTTGCGTTC
>MKRV01000247.1 GCA_001897995.1 Alphaproteobacteria bacterium 65-37
CGTTGATGCTCAGGCCGTTCAGGCTGATGCCGTTGACGCCGCCGCTGCCGCTCATGCGTCCCGCGTGGGCCGACGAGACGGCAGCGACAGTGAGCAGCGTGAAAGAAGCTACGGCGATGATGCTCTTGAACATAGTGATCTCCCTTGAAGTTGTCTGGGCGGCGCCATGCCGTCCGTCGATGGGGAAAACCTAAGCGGACCCGGTTTCCTGAGAACTGCGTGGTATCGGCGTTTTGTTTCGTCGGTTGCTCGGTTGCCGGGCCCCTGAAACGAAAACGGCGCCCGCTCGAGGCGCCGTCTATCGCACGTCGTCCTCGTGATCAGCGGGCGGAAGCCGCCTGCTCGATCTCGATCGCGTGGATCTGGAACCCTTCGGCATCCGAGCTGGCCTTGCCGTTGATCGCGCCGAGACCGTTGGCCCCATTGAGGCCGTTGCTTCCGCTGACGCCATTGCTCTGACCGAGGCCGTTCGTTCCGAGCACCCCGTTGTAGGTGGGGATACCATTGTAGGTGGGGAGGCCATTGGTGAGAGGCAGGCCATTGGTCGTGTCGAGGCCGTTCATGCCGCCGCTGCCAGACATGCGGCCCGCGTGGGCCGACGAGCCGGCGGCGACGGCGAGCAGGGTGAAGGAAGCTACGGCGAGGATGGTCTTGAACATGATGGTCTCCTTGGAAGTTGTCTGGGCGGCGGGGCGCCGTCCGTCGATGAGGAGAGACTAGGCGGGCCCGGTTTCCCGGGAACTGCGCGGTATCGGCGGTTTGGTTTCGTGGATTGCACGACACAGGCCTCGCGAAACCAACGAAACATTTTCGTCGTGCCGCGCTACCATCAGGAAACACGCCAGATGGACGATGGCCGGATGAGCGAAGCAGTCGTTCCTTTATCCCGTCCTGCACTCGCGCAGGAATCCCAACGTGTCGAAAGGGTCCTGACCGACCAGCTCATGAGTGGCGGCAGTACGGCATTGCGACTCGTGTCGTTTTCGCTGTGGCCGGTTTTCGCACTGATCTATGGCAGCCACGCGCCATGGTGGACGATTGCTTTGCCGTTTGCCGTCCATGCGATGGCAACGACCGCCTTCCTCGTCCTGACCCGAGCCTACCGCCGTGACCCCGACGCGAGGACACCGGAGGCGTGGCGGCGGCGCTATATAGGGTGCGCCGCACTCACCGGCATCGCCTACGGCGGCGGCGCCGCGCTTCTGGTCTCCCTGCCACCGTTCGAGCCTCGGCTGGTCGTGACGGTCGGCATGGTAACGAGCGCCGCCCTGGCGCCTGGCCGCCTCTACGAGCCGCGCAGCTACGTGGCTTTTGCCGGGTTGACGCTGCTGCTGCTGGCGGCCGGCCTCGTCCATGTCGGCGATCCGCTGTCGCAGGCGCTGGCGGCCGCCACGGTGCTGTATCTCGCTGCCTTGCTGCTGCAAAACCGGCCACAGCACCGCTCCCAGCGCGACCAGGCAGCGCTGAGCCTCGCCTATCAGGATCTGGCCGAACGCCACGCTGCTGCCGAGGCCGATGCGCGCGCCGCCCGCGATACCTTGACCGACGCGCTGGAGAGCCTGCCTGTCGCCGTTGCTCTTTGGGACCGCGACGAGCGGCTGGTCCTCAGCAACGAGGCCTATCGCATTCAACTGCAGCATCTGCCACAGGCAACGACAGCGGGCGTGAGCTTCGCCGATGCTCTCCGGACGTTCGTCTACCAGGCCGACCGTCCGGTCGTGCCCGCCGGCAAGGAGGAACCGTTCATCGCTGCGGCGATGGCGCTGCATCGCGGTCGGGGTGGCGTCTCGGAGTATCGCGCCGGGTCCGATCAGTGGCTGCGCGCGCAGGCGCAACCCACAGGGTCGGGTGGCGTCGTGACCACGATCGTCGACGTCACCGAGATGAAGCGACGCGAGAAAGAGGCGACGCAGACGCGTGCCGTGCTGCAGTCGGTATTCGACAACATGACCGACGGCGTGCTGCTCTACGAGGCCGACGGCCGCTGGGTCTACCAGAACCCCGCCATGGCCCGTCTGCACGACATGCCCGACCCCCTGCTGGCGACCCTGCCGACCTTCGCCGATATCGTGCGCTATCGCGCCCGACGCGGTGATTACGGCCCGCTCGACCACCTTTCGGGCGGCCTCGAGGGCTGGATTGCCGGTCGTGTTGCCCGCTTCAACGGCGCCGACCAGCCGGCCGAGCGGCGTCGCACCGTCACCGGACGCACCGTCGAGGCGACGTATCAGCGGCTCGCCGACGGCCGTGTCCTTACCATCCATCGCGATCTGACCGAGATCGAGGCGGGCGAGGAGCAACTCCGGGCAGCTCGAACGGAATCGGAGCGGACGCGTGAAATGCTGCAGGTCGTGCTCGACAATCTCACCGACGGCGTGATGCTGTTCGATCGCGATTTCGTCTGTCAGTTCATCAACCGAAGCCTGATCGAGCTGGAGCGCTATCCCGAGGAACTTGCCGGGCCCGGCGCGACGGGACGGGACTACTTGCGTTTTGCGGCAAAGCGCGGCGATTTCGGCCCGATCTCCAACGACATCGAGTTCGACGCGATCGTCGAGGCTCGAGCACAGCGCATGTCCAAGCCGGGCGGCAATCGCTACGAGCGACGCATCGCATCGGGGCGCATCCTGGACTTCAACTTTCGCCCACTGCCGGACGGCGGCCTGCTCGCGATCTATCGCGACATCACCGAGCTGCGCGAGAGCGAGCGGGCTGCGGCGCACGAGCGCCGACGGCTGGAGGATGCGATTCGGGCGCTGCCGTCGGGCTTTTCGATCCATGATGCCGAAGCGCGACTGGTCGTTTTCAACGACGCTTACGCGGCCAGCCAGGGCACGCCGGAAACCTTGCGGGCGGGCGAGGTCGACGAGTCCGTGCGGCGCGACCTCTTGCGGCAAGGCGCCCTCGTGGCCGAACAGGCCATGCGCGGCGATACGTGGGTCGCCGAAATGATCGTGCGGAACGACGAGTCCTTCGGCGAGCGCGAGGTGGAGACACAAGAAGGTCGCTGGATTCGCGTTGCCAAGCATCCGACACGCGAAGGCGGCATGGTGACACTCGTTACCGACCTGACGGACGCCAAAATGCGCGAACGCGACCTCGAGGCCGCGCACGAACGCACCGTCGCCGCCCAGACGCTGCTCGACGATGCGCTGTCCAGCATGTCCGGCGGCGTCGCGATCTGGAGCGCCGACGAGCGCCTGATCCAGTGCAATGCCGCCTTCCACGCAACCTTGCGTGACCTTCCGGAAGCCGTGACACCCGGCACCTCGCTGGCCACGGCGATACGGGCGGCGATCTATAATCGGATCGATGGTCAGGGCGGCGTTCCAGCCGGCCAGGAGGAAGCGGCGATCGTCGCGATCCTGAAGCAACATCGCGACGGCATTGGAGCCTATGAGTTTCCGCTCGGCGATGACCGGTGGACCAGACTGACCGCTTCGCGCACGCGCTCGGGCGGCATCGTCTCGCTGTTTTCCGACGTCAGCGAACTGCGCCAGCGCCAGCGCGAGCTGCGTCGGGCCGCGGAGGCGGCCGAGTCGGCGCGCGACGACGCTGAGGCTGCCAATCAAGCCAAATCGACCTTTCTCGCGACCATGAGCCACGAGATCAGGACGCCGATGAACGGTGTCGTCGGTACCGCTGAGCTGCTCGAGCGCGAACCGTTGAACGAACGGCAGAAGCGTCTGGTCGGCACAGTCCGTATGTCGGCAGCATCACTGCTGCGCATCATCGACGACGTGCTCGACTTCTCCAAGATCGAGGCCGGTCACATGGAGTTGGAGGAAACCGCCTTCTCGTTGCGCGCCCTCATCGAAGGCACTGTCGAAACACTCTCGGTCCAGGTCGAGAAGAAGGGCCTTGCCATTTCGGCCGTCGTGGATCCGGAGATGCCCGACGCCATGGTCTCCGATCCGACACGCCTCAGGCAGATCCTGTTCAACTTGATCGGCAACGCCAGCAAGTTCACCGATGCCGGCACGATCACGGTGCGCGCGCTCGTGGTCGATGGGACCGGCGCCAACGTCACCTTGGCGATCGCCGTGACAGACACCGGTATCGGCATGACCGACGCCCAGCAATCGCGGCTGTTTCAGCCTTTCTCGCAGGCCGACAGTTCGACCACTCGGCGGTACGGCGGCACCGGATTGGGCCTCTCGATCGTGCGCCGCCTGGCGCAGCTCATGGGCGGCGATGTCTCGGTGGAAAGCGCGCCGGGCAAAGGATCGACCTTCACCGTCACTCTAAAGGTCAAGCGCGCCACCGAAATGCAGCACATCTCGCCGCTGCAGGCCGCGGAGCCGACAGCGATCCCCGCGACGGGCGCGCGCGTGCTGGCGGTCGACGATTACGAGGTGAATCTTGAGGTGCTGCGCGGGCAGTTCGACATCCTCGGAGTCGAGCTCGATACCGCGGCCAATGGCATCGAGGCCCTGACCTTGTGGCGCGAACGGCCCTATGCGCTGGTGCTGACCGACATCCATATGCCCGACATGGATGGCTTCGAGCTGACGCGGCAGATCCGCGCCGAAGAGAGCGCGCGCGGTGACGCCCGACGCACGCCCGTCGTGGCCCTCACCGCCAACGCGCTGAAGGGCGAGGCGGAGCGATGCCTGACCACGGGCATGGACGGCTATCTGACCAAGCCTTTGACCCTGGACCGCTTGCGCGAGGCAGTGACTACTTGGACAACCGGCACGGCGTCGGTCGCACAGCGACTACTGGAAAAGAGAGCCTTGTCGGACGCCATCGATCGTTCGGTGGTGGCCTCCATGTTCGGCGACAACCAGGCGGCGATCGAGCGCGTGCTGGCGCGGTTCCGCAAAGCTGGCGCGACGTTGATCGCCGAGATCGAGGCGGCGATGGGCGATCCCAGGCGCTTGACCGACCTCGCGCATAAGTTGAAAGGCGCGGCGCGGGCCGCCGGCGCCGTGCGGCTCGGCGACCTCGCCGCCGCCCTGGAGCAGTCGGGCGATGCCAAGGACGCCGGCTCGCTTCGGGAGGAATGGCAGCGGGTAGAGGAAGCGCTCAGCCCCTCGCCAGAGCGTTGAAGCGCCGGCGCGCCAGCAGGAAGACGCCCGCGCCAAAGAGCGCGAAGGCAGCGGCACTCGCCAGCGAAATGCCGATCAGCCCGCCGCCCCACTGCAACGCCGTCCAGCCGATCCCGACGACGAGGACGACGCGGGCCACCGCCAGCAGGAAGGGGCCGGTGACATAGCCGATCGCGAGGCAGGCGAAGTAGGCCGCCAGGCCCATGCCAGTCAGGGGAAAGACCGCGGCAAGGCCCAGCAGGTAGAGCGCGCCGGCCGAGCGGATCGCCGGGTCGGCGGTGAACAGGCTCATCCAGTGGCCGCCGAACAGCGCAATGCCGGAGAAGAGCAGCCCGATGGCACCGGCAACAGCCGCGCCGGTGTAGGCCGCCCGACGTGCCCGCGCAAAGTCGTGCGCGCCCGCCGCCGTCGCCACCATGGTGATCACGGCCGCGCCAAAGGCAAAGGTGATAGGGTACTGCAGCAGCTCCAGCCGGTTGGCCGCGCCATAGGCGGCGATCGCGGTGCTGCCGAGACCCGCGATGAGGCCGGCCACCAGGAAGGTCGTGATCTGGAAGGCGAGCGCGCTGGCGGCCGACAGGGCGCCGACGCTCAGGATCTCCTTCGCCTCGCCGCTCTTCCAGCGAACATGGCGGCGCTGCAGCTGTACCAGGGCATGGCGCGAGACGAGGTGCAGCACGAGCACGACCGTGCCGACGGCGTAGGCGGCGATCGCGGCGACCGCGGCGCCCACGATGCCCAGCGCCGGCACTGGCCCCCAACCCAGAATCAGAAGCGGCGAGAGGGCGAGATGGAAGAGCTCGCCGATGGCGATGGCGAATGCCGGCACGACCATGTTGCCGGCGCCGCGCGAGACATTGGCCAGGAGGTTCATCGACCACACGAAGCCCGAACCGCCGAACATCACGGCACTGTACAGTACCGCCATCTCGAGCGCGCCCGAGGCGAGGCCCATCGCGCGATAGACGGTCGGGCCCGCCAGCACCATCAAGGCGGTGGTGAAAGCCGCGCCGATCAAGGCGATGACGACCGCGACACCGGCGAGCGAGCGCGCCCGCGCGGCATGGCCGGCGCCGAGCGCCCGGCCGATCGAGGAGGAAACGCCGGAGCCGATGCCCGAGGCGGTCGCCGTCTGCAGGATCAGGAACAGGGGGAAGACGACGGCAACGCCGGCCAGCGCATCGCTGCCGAGCCACGACACGAACAAGGCGTCGGCCGTGAGGAAGGTGATGCGCGCCGCGGCTTCGCCGATATTGGGCAAGGCAAGCGTCAGCAACAGGGGCAGGACAGGAGCCTCGAGGATGCGCTGCGTGCGCGCGGACAGGCCGGTGGCGGAAGAGGACGCAGGGGACGCGGACATTGGGGAGGCACTCCTGGGCTTGCCAGGAGAGGTGCGCCCGGCGGCGCGTCCGGTCGATTACCTTGCCGGTAATGTCATGGGCCGGCGCTGTAAGGGCGGTGTCAGTTGGCCCTGCCAGCATGCCGGTGGAGGACGCCGATGCGACTTCTCATCGTCGAGGACAATGTCGACTTCAGCGGCCTGGTCGCCGCGAGATTGACGCGGGCCGGTTTCGAGACCGATCAGGTGAACACGGCCGCCGCTGCGCGCAAGGCGGTGACGTCGATCGACTACGTCGCCGTCCTTCTCGATCTCGGCCTGCCCGACGACGAGGGCATCGACCTGCTGCGCGACCTCAAAGCCTCGGTACATGCACCGCCCATCATCGTCACGACGGCACGCGACAGCCTCGACGATCGCGTGGGCGGCCTGCAAAGCGGCGCCGACGATTATCTCGTGAAACCCTTTGCGATGGACGAGCTCGTGGCGCGACTGCACGCGCTGCTGCGTCGTGCCGAGGCACCGGCGGAAGAGGTGCTTCATCTCGGCAACGTCGCGCTCGATCTCGTCAACCATCGCGTCAGGGTAGGTGACGATACACAACCGCTCCCAGCGCGCGAGGTCGAGGTTCTGGAGTTCCTGATGCGCCACCAGGGCCATGTCGTCAAAAGAGAGGCTCTGGCGGCGTATGTCTTCGGCAAGCACGGACATCAAGGTGCCGGTGCGCTCGATGTCTATCTCAGTCGCCTGCGCCGGATCTTCTCAGAGGCACGGGCCACCGTCCGTATCGACAATATCCATGGTCTCGGCTTCCTGCTGTCGGACGGTGGCGAGACGGCCGTCAGTTCCGCGACGGCAGGTCGAAGCCAGCATCCTTGAGGGCCTTCTCAAGGCCGGCGATGCCGGTAGGGTTTCCCGCTTTGCACTGCTCCAACGAAGCGCGGGACTCGGGATTCGCCGACTGCGAAGCCTTGTGCGTGTCCTGATCGAGATACCGCTCGTATTTGGTGGCCAGCGCCTTGCAGTAGGCAACGTCGCTCGACGACGCGGCGCCGGTCTGGGCGAAGACCGTGGACGGCAGCAACAGCGCCAGGGCGACGGCCGTCCACGGGGAGAATGTCTTGATCATTGTGTCCTCCATGCCTCCCGAAACGTGCTCGGGAGTGGTGACACTTGATCGCCGGAAAGAGGCTGCTTTCCGGCGTTCTTCTTTCGGGCTTCTTACAGCCGGACGGCGGCCAAAGCTCAGCGTCGCGTCAGCTTGTCGACCACCGTATCGAGCTGGTCGAAGTCGCGAATCTCGAGGGTGAGCAGGCTCTGCTCGCCCAGCCCGCGCAATTGCAGGTCGGCCTTGAGGCCGAGCGCTTCCTCGATACGCTTTTCGAGCGCCCTTGTATCGGCGCTCTTGGCAGCGCCGGGCGATGCCGCCTTGCCGCCCGGCTTGCCGGTGCCGGCGCCGCCCTTGCGGGGCGGCGTTTGCTTCTCCTCGCCGCCGAGGCGCTCGAGGTCGCGTACCGAGAGTTTCTCGTCGATGGCACGCCGGGCCAAGGTCAGGGGATCGGGCAGGCCGATCAACGCGCGGCCATGGCCGGCCGTCAGGTCGCCGTTCTTGATCAGGTCCTGGATGGTCGACGGCAGGTCGAGCAAGCGCAACGTGTTGGCGACGTGCGGGCGGCTCTTGCCCATGGTGCGGGCAACATCTTCCTGCGTCTGCTTGAAGTCGGCGATCAGCCGCTGATAGCCCTTGGCCTCGTCGATCGCCGTCAGATCGGAGCGCTGCAGGTTTTCGATCAGGCCGATCTGCAGGGCGTCGAGGTCGCTGATGGTGCGCAGGACGACCGGAACGTCGTGCAGTTGGGCGAGCTGGGCCGCCCGCCAACGGCGCTCGCCGGCGACGATCTCGTAGCTGTTGGCGTGATCGTCAAGGGGTCGAACAAGTATAGGTTGTAAAAGCCCGAATTCCTTGATCGACTCGACCAGCTGCTGAATGCCGTCGAAATTGGTACGAGGCTGCATCTTGCCGGGCTTGAGCTGGCCGATCGGCAAGGTGAAGGGCGTGCGGTTCGGGGCAGCGCCCGGGGTCTCTCGCGCCACCGGTACAGGCGGCGCCGATGGCGACGCCGGCTCAGGCGCAGACGGGGAAACTGACGGGCGCGCGGGTGGTGGGGCGGCGACGGCCGCTGCCACTTCGTCGTCGCCGAGAAGGGCGCTGAGGCCGCGGCCGAGGCCTCGCGGCTTAGGGGACTGGCTCATGGGAAGCCTTATGGTCTGCTTGTTGCTGGGCGTTTGCTTGAGCGCTTGCTCGGGCGTTTTCCTGGGCGATACGGCGACGGCGAATGAATTCGCTCGCCAGCAGGATGTAGGCCTGTGCTCCGGCGCAGGCATTGTCGTAGATCAG
>MKRV01000248.1 GCA_001897995.1 Alphaproteobacteria bacterium 65-37
CCAGGGCGATCTCGACGCCGGCCGATTGATCCGGCTGGCTCTGCCGGAATGGTCGGAGGACACCTATCCGCTGAAGATCCTGTACCGCACCGACACGCCGCCCGGGCCGGCCGCGCAATGGCTGATCGAGCGCTTCAAGACCCAGGTGTGACCAGGGTTACGGCCTGGTGCGCCACTTGGCGGCTTCCGCCGGATCGGCGTTGCACGCGGCGGCGACCAGTGCCGCCGTGAGCTGAGTTGCCTGGCGCAGCTCACTCTGGGCGACCTTGTCGCGCGTGTCGGCCGGGGTCAGCACGACGCGCAAATGCGCCACCGGATCGTCGAAGCCCGCGACGAGGCGGATCGCGGGGATGCCGCCGGCCGCAAAGTTGGCGTGATCGGAATTGGTCATCAGCGGCCGCACCGTGCGCAGGTTCTGACCATTGGCTTCGGCCACGCTCAGCAGGAAGCGCTCGACGCCGGCGAAGCCGCTGGTGAGCGCCGCGAGGTGGGGACTGCCCGCCACCGAGTCGAGATTGACGTTGAGCGCAACCTTTGCGCGTTCGGCCTCGCCGAGATTCTGGACATACTGTGCCGAGCCGGTCAGCGCCCACTCCTCGACGCTGAAGAACATCACGCGCAGCCCGCGACGCCAGGAAGCCACGTGCGGTGCCAGCAGCCGCGTGACGGCCAGCACCGAGGCCAGGCCCGTGCCGTTGTCCATCGCGCTCTCGGCAAGGTCGTGGCCGTCGACATGAGCCGACAGCACGACCCACTCGTCGGTCTGGCCGGGATAGTCGTAGACCAGCGTCTCGGTCTCGGCCGGCGCTTCGTCGGTCTCGATGGTCATCGTGACTTTGGGAAAGCCCGCCGCGCTGCGGGCGAGCTTGGCCGCCGTCTCCGGTGCGATGCCGAGGGCGGGAATGCCGCCGCCCGATTCGCGCCCCGAGGATCCGGCCACGACATGGCCCGGCAACGGGCCGGCGATCAGGAACCCCACGGCGCCATTGGCCCGCGCCATATCGTACTTGCGACGGCGGTGAATGGTGCCGGCGGCGAACATCAGCTCATGACGCACCAGCACGATGCGGCCGTTGATCTGCTGCTTGTGCGCGTCGAACTCCTCGGGCGTTCCGCGGCCGAGATCGATCACCTCGGCGGCGAGGCCGTCGCCGGGGGTAGCGATGGTGCGCACCAGCGGATGGCAGGGGGCAAAGCTGCCGTCCTGCAGCCGGAGCGTTGCCGACTTCGACCGCCAGCCATTGTACGGCACGGGGATCGAACGTCCCGAATTGGCCGGCGATGCGGCTTTCACGCGTTCGCGCAGCAAGGCAAAAGCGCGCTTCTCACTCTCGGTGCCGGAGAGCCTGCCGCCGCAATCGCAAATGTCGTTGAAGTCCTTCCAGAGCAGCTCATCGACTGCGAGACGGCCGGCCAGATCGGTATCCAAACGCATGACGGCACTCATCCATTCAACTTGTTGTCGAGCATTTCGAGAAACGCCGCTGCCAGCACCGAGGGCTCGCGGTCGCGGCGCCAGAAGGCACCGATATCGTAGGTGATGGCCGGCTCGAAGGGCCGTGCCACCAGGCCGAGATGCGCGAAGTTCTGGGCCGATAGGGGATCGACGATCGACCAGCCGGCGCCCGCAGCGACCAGACCGCAGAGCGTGGCGAAGAACTCGGCCTCGACGACGCCGTTCAACTGGAAGCCGGCCGCCCCGAAGATCGCGCGAATGCGGTTCGGCACCTGGTGCGATCGCGCCGGCATCGCCACGGGATGCTCGGCAAGCAGTTGTGGCGTCAGCACGCGACGCGACGTCAACACGTGGCGCGGCGGCAGGATGGCGACGCAGCGCATGCTGTAGCGCCGCACCTCGACCTGGCTCTCGTCGATCGGCAATTCGGCGATGCCAATATCGAAGCTTTCACTCGGCAGAAGCTGGCTCACGACATCGGAATGGCGCGAGATCATCCGGACCGCCACCCCCGGCCGTTCGGCAACGAACGACGCGACCAGCGGCGGCAGCAGGGAAATCGCCGCCGAGGGATGGCTTGCGATCACCAGGCGGCCGGACTGGCCTTCGCGAATCTGCGCCGTCGCCGCCTCCAGGCGATCGACTTCGCCCAGCACGCGGCTCGCCTCGGCATAGAACAGCACGCCCTCCGGTGTCGGTTTCAATCGCCCACCGGCGCGCTCGAACAGCGGAAAGCCGACCACTTCTTCCAGGCGGGCGATCTGGGTGCTGACGGCGGGCTGCGTGACGCCCATGGCCGTCGCCGCCGCCGTCACCGAACGATGGTCGACGACCGCCCGAAAGGCCTCGAGGAGCTTGACGTCCATTTCTCTATAAAGAACGGTTATTGCGAATTCTGCAATTGATGACGTTACAACTGGCAAATGTCCATTCGATCCGGCAGTCTTGTCGCCGCAGGCATAGCAATTGCTTATGGAGAGACATGAGCGGTACTCCTTTCCTTCTCGCCGACAGCGTCACCAAGAGATTCGGTACCAACCAGGTGCTGACACGCGTCTCCCTTCCGGTGATGGAACGCGACGTCGTCTGCATCGTCGGGCCATCGGGCTCGGGCAAGACGACGCTGTTGCGCTGCTTTGCCCTGCTGGAAGCACCGAGCGAGGGCCGCATCGTCATGCAGGGCGTGCCGATCGCCACGGCCGATCCCGACCGTCAGGTGAAGAATGCGGCACGCGCCGTGCGCTCCGATATCGGCATGGTGTTCCAGCACTTCAACCTCTGGCCGCACATGTCGGTGCTGGAGAACCTGACCGAAGCGCCGATGCTGGTGAAGAAGATGCCCAAGGATGAGGCAGTCGCCATCGCCGAGGGCCTGCTGAAGAAGGTCGACCTCGCCGACAAGCGCGATGCCTATCCGGCGCGCCTGTCGGGCGGCCAGCAGCAGCGCGTCGCCATCGCCCGCGCGCTCGCCATGTCGCCCAAGGTGCTGCTGTTCGACGAAGCGACCAGCGCGCTCGATCCCGAATTACGCCGCGAGGTGCTGCTGGTCATGCGCCAGCTCGCGCAGGAAGGCATGACCATGCTGGTGGTGACGCACGAGATGGGATTCGCCCGCCATGTCGGGACGCGTACCGTGTTCATGGACCGCGGCGAGATCGTCGAGGAGGCGCCGGGCGCGGCCTTCTTCGACGCACCGAAGACCGAGCGCGCCAAGCGCTTTCTGCAGCAGTTCGAAGAAGAGTAACGGGAAGGTCAACAAGGGAGACCGATCATGGGTGTTGCAAGGATTTTAGGAGCAATGGCTCTGGCCGGTACTGTCGGCCTGTTCGCGACGACGTTCGCCACCAAAGAGGCCGAAGCGCAGCAGACGCAATCGCGCCTGTTCGAGGTCACCAAGAGCAAGAAGGTCCGGGTCTGCCAGTTCCCGCTCTACTACTCGATCTCGTTCCGCAATCCCAAGACCGGCGAGATCGAGGGCATCGATGCCGACCTCGCCAAGGAATTCGCCAAAGACCTCGACGCCAAGCTCGAGATCGTCGAATCGAGCTTCGGCTCGTTCATCGCCGACCTGCAGGCTGGCAAGTGCGAGATCGGCATGTTCGGCGTCGGCGCCACCCTGAAGCGCGGCCAGGCCGTCGAGTTCTCCAAGCCCTATCTCCTCACCAACCTCTATGCCGTCACGCGCAAGGACAGCAAGATCAAGAAGTGGGAAGACATCGACCAGAAGGGCGTCAAGGCCGCGGTGTCGATGGGCAGCTACATGGAGCCCTTCATGAAGGGCTACCTGAAGAATGCCGAGATGGTGTCGGTCGCGCCGCCCAACACGCGCGAGGCCGAGCTGGTGGCCCAGCGCGTCGACGTGATCATCACCGACTTCCCCACGGCCATCAAAGTGACCGACGAATTCGACTGGGCGACCTACATCCTGCCCAACGAAAAGCTCGCCATCACGCCCTATGCCTATGTCGTGCCGCAGGGCGACCAGATCTGGCTGAACTACGTCAACCTGTTCGTCGACACGATCAAACTCGACGGGCGGCTCCTGAAGTACGCCAAGAAGCACAAGCTCGATCCGATCGTGGCGCAGTAGCACACGACGAAGGACGCGCCGCCCGGCGGCGCGTCCTGCGAGGGGGAGAACATGTTCAAGTATCAATTCCGCTGGGACACGGTCTGGGGAAGCTTCGACTTCCTGATGGGTGGCCTGGAGATGACCTTGATCATCTCCGCCATCACTCTGGTGCTCGCGATGGCGGGCGGGCTGATCATCGCCCTGCTCGACATGTCGCGGTTCCGTGCTCTGCGCTGGATCGGCGTCTCGATCGGCGAAGTGGTCCGCAACACGCCGATCCTGGTGCAGTTGCTCTGGGTCTACTACGTGCTGCCGATCGTGTTCGGCGTGCGCATCGAGGGGCTGGTCGCCCTGATCATCGGCCTCGCGCTCTACCAGGCGGCCTTCATCTCGGAAGTCTATCGCTCGGGCATCCAGAGCGTGCCCAAGGGACACCGCGAAGCCGCCCAGGTGCTGGGCCTCACGCCGTTCCAGGCGTTCCGCCGCATCGTGCTGCCGCAGGCGATCCGCATGACCCTGCCGCCGCTCGCCTCGAACTTCGTGCAGCTGATCAAGTTTTCCTCGCTGGGTGCCGTCATCTCGGTGAGCGAGATCACGCGACGCGGCATGGAGCTTTCGGCCACGAACTTCCGGCCACTCGAAACCTTCACCTTCATCGCCGTGGTCTACTTCTTCATCTGCTGGCCGCTCGCCATGGCCATTCGTTTCTGGGAACGCAGGTTGCAGGCTCGCTGATGTCGAATAAACTGCGCACCGACCTGGCGAACCGCGTCGACGGCTCGCTCGACCAGTTGATCTCCGTCACGCAGCGCCTCGTCGGCGTCGCCTCGCCCAACCCGCCGAGCGACACGTTCGATGTCGCAGTCGTTGCCGAGGCGCTGCTCAGCGAGATTCCCGGCATCGAAATCGAGCGCGTCGAACCCGAGCCGCGGGTTGTCAGCCTGGTCGCCCGCATCAAGAGCGGCAAGCCCGGCCGGCGCCTGATCTTCAACGGCCATCTCGACACTTTTCCGCTCCTGGAAAACCTCCCCTGGACCGTACCGCCGCTGGGCGGTGTGCTGAAGGACGGCAAGCTCTACGGTCGCGGGGTCTGCGACATGAAGGGCGGTATCGCCTGCTCGCTGCTGGCAGCCCGGCTGTTGGCGGATAACCGCGACGCCTGGTCGGGCGAGATCGTGCTGACCCTGGCCGGCGACGAGGAGAATATGGGCTCGCTGGGCTCGGGCTGGTTGCTGAAGCACGTCCCGCACGCCGCCGGCGACGCCAACATCTGCGGCGATGTCGGATCGCCCAAGGTGGTGCGCTTCGGTGAAAAGGGCCTGATGTGGGTCGAAATCGAGGCGTCCGGCTCACCGGCACACGGCGCCCATGTGCACCGGGGCGTCAACGCCATCGACCGGCTGCGCACGGCGCTCGACCGTCTGAAGGATCTC
>MKRV01000249.1 GCA_001897995.1 Alphaproteobacteria bacterium 65-37
ATGTTCGGCATGACGCCGCGACGCTTGAAGAAGCGCTCGGAGAATTCCCGCTTGGCCGGATCGAGATCCCAGTAGAAGGCGGTGGTGACATAGAGGCCCTGTGCCTTTTCCAGGCCGAGCGAGATGATGTCGCTGTCGTAGACGATCAGGCTGGCCAGCTTCTGGCCGCCGGCGATCAATCCGAAGTCAGCGGCACCGACCACGATATTGCGGAAATCCTGGCCGACATTCGCGACGCCGATGATCTTGGCCTTGCTGGCCTGTGCCTGCAGGAGGAAGGACGACATGTCCGGCGTGTTGAGCGGATTGCGCACGCTGCCCACGAACTTGCCGCCGTTTCCGACGATCAGGTCGCGGCTGATCTTCTCCATCGACTCGCCGAAGGCGTAGTCGGCGGTGAGGAAGAACCAGGTGTCGCCGCCGCCCTGCAGGATCGATTTCACCGTGCCGCGCGCCAGGACGTTGGTGTCGAGCATCCACTGCACGCTGTAGGGCGCGCAGTCCTCGTTGCTCAGCCGGTCGGTCAGGCCGCTCGAGAACAGCACGACCTTCTTCTTCTCGCGCGCCA
The DNA here is from genome assembly GCA_001897995.1 of Alphaproteobacteria bacterium 65-37. Classification (GTDB taxonomy): domain Bacteria; phylum Pseudomonadota; class Alphaproteobacteria; order Reyranellales; family Reyranellaceae; genus Reyranella. The sequence goes on from MKRV01000249.1 coordinate 569, forward strand.
CCGCCTGGACGGCGAGCGCGATCGAGGACACCGGCACATCGACGATCGCGTCGACCTTCTCGGTGTCGAACCAGCGCCGTGCGATGGTGGCCGCAACGTCTGGCTTGTTCTGATGGTCGCCGACCGTCACCTCGATCTTGCGCCCCGCGACCGTGCCGCCGAAATCCTCGACCGCCATGCGTGCGGCTTCAGCCGAATTCTCACCGACGATAGTGGCGAAGGTGCCGCTCATGTCGGTCAGCACGCCGATCTTGAGAGGGCCGCCCTCCGCCAGGCAGAGCGACGGGATCAGGGCTGACGCGAGGACCGCCAGTCCCGCCGCGAACGCACGCTTCATCTTGGTTTCCTTCCCGCTTTTTCCCTTGGGGCGCCCCTTGATCGATGGGCGTCTTGGGAAAAGCGTAGAAACGGCGTTCGCGTATGTCAAATAAATTAGATAATAGCGAATTCCCGTTTCTCAGGACTCCGGCTGGTAGCCGAGACGCCGGGAGATCCGGCGCGCACATTCGCGCGCCGCGCGGGCGGTCGCGCCATCGGGGTCGCCGTCGGCGGGCAGGCCCGGCCGCATCAGGCTGACAGCCAGCACCATCTCGCCCTGATGATTGAAGACAGGCGCGCAGATCGAGTTCACCCCGGGCACCACGGTGCCGAGGCTGCGCGAGACGCCGAGGCGGCGCACGTCGGCCGTTGCGGCATCGAGCGCTGCCTGGCTCACCGGCTCCGGGCGGCCGGCGAAGCGATGGCGTTCCTGCTTGAGCGCGGCCAGGATGACACTGCGCGGCATGAAGGTGGCGAAGGCAAGCCCCGCGGCGGTGTTCATCAACGACAGCACCGTGCCGCAGCGCACGAAGACATGAAGCGGATAGTCCGCTTCGGTGACCTGCACGATGGTCGGTCCCTGCGTACCCCATACCGAGACGGCCGTCGAATAGTGGGCCGCCGCCTCGAACGACTTCAACTCTTCCTGAGCGGCCTTCAGCGGCGACAGGCGCTGAAAGGCGGCCAGGCCGATCTGCAATGCCTCTTCGCCGAGATCGTAGTGGCCGGTGGCGACGTCCTGCGTGATCAGCTTGAGCTTCGCAAAGCTCACCAGATAGGGATGCGCCTTGGACGGCGACATGCCGGCCGCCTTGGCGAGGTCACGCAACGGCATCGGCACGCGGCTTTGCACCAGCGCCAGCAGAAGCGAGCAGCCGATCTCGACAGATTGAATTCCCCGTTGCTGGCCCTTCACGGCATGCGCCTCCGATCGTTGATCCGCACCGGTTGCTACCCCGTGCGTTCCGACAGAGCGAGCACGATCGTCGTCGTTCTACTATAACGAACGCATTCGCTATTGACAAATTACCGACAAAGCCGCCGAATGGCCAAAAGTGACACGAGGAAACGCATGACGGAGAACGGGCACGATGCTCTCGGCTTGAGAGGCCGACGCGTATTGGTGACAGGCGCCGCGAGCGGCATCGGCAAGGCGACGGCGCTGCTGCTGGCGCGCCTAGGGGCCGACCTGGTGGTCACCGATGTGGCGCCACTGGCCGACACGGAGACGCAGGCCCTGAAGTGCGGCGTGAAGGTCACCGGACGGCCCGGCGATCTCGCCGACGAAGGCTTCCTTCAGTCGCTGTCGTCGGAGCCGGATCTCTTCGCCTTTGCGAACTGCGCGGCCGTCTTCAGTCGTGACGGCTGGCGCGCCGACCTCTCGCCGCAGGACCGCTTCGACCTGCTGATGCGGATCAACGTGCGGGCGCCCCTCGTCCTGGGGAACGCCCTGGTCGACCGGTTCGGCGAGCGCGGCGGCGGCTATGTCGTACTCGTTGGATCGGCCGCCGGGCGCAACGGCGGCGGCATCGCCGGCGGCACGCCGATGGACTATGCCGCTTCGAAGGGTGGCGTGCACACCTTGGTGCGCAGCCTGTCGCGTCGGGGCGTGGCCAGGAACGTGCTGGTGAACGGCGTGGCGCCGGGGCCGGTCGATACGCCGCTCGCGCAAGGCCTGCCGTTCGCGCCGTCGGCCCTGCCGCTGGGGCGTATGGGCCGTGCCGAGGAAATCGCCTGGCCGATCGCCTTCCTGTGCTCGCCGGCGGCTTCCTACGTCTCGGGCGCCGTCCTCGATGTGAATGGCGGCGCCTTCGTCGGCTGAACCTGCCGGATCGCGAACCTTATCGAAAGGAGAAGAAGATGGATGTCGGCATGCAGATGGTCTTCACGAGCCATGGCTGGGAGGGGATCGCCGATAGCGACGTTTACGACGAGGAAATCCGGCTGGCCCGTCTCGCCGACGAACTCGGCTTCGACGTGGTGTGGTCCGTCGAGCATCATTTCTTCGACTATTCGTTCTGCCCCGACAACGCGCAGCTGCTGTCTTACCTCACGACGCAGCTCAAGCGGGCCGACGTCGGCACGGCGGCGGTGATCCTGCCGTGGAACGATCCGCTGCGCGTCGCCGAGAAGATCTCCATGCTCGACTATCTCGCCCAGGGCCGGCTGCGGTTCGGCGTCGGGCGCGGCCTGTCGCGGCGCGAGTTCGCCAATTTCCGCGGCATCGCCATGGAGCAGTCGCGCGAGCGCTTCGACGAGGCCGCCGCCTTGATCGTCGATGCCTTGGCAACCGGCCATATGGAGGGCGCCGGCACCTTCTATCCGCAGCCGCGAACGCCGATCCGGCCTGCGCCGATGCGCCCCTTTGCCGATCGCCTCTACGCCGTGGCCTCGAGCGACGACTCCGTCGAATCCGCAGCACGGCTGCGCGCGCGCATGGTGATGTTCGCCGACCGGTCGTGGGAACATCGTCTGCCGTCCGTCGAGAAGCATCGCACCCGCTACCAGGAGCTCCATGGCGTCGCGGCACCGCCGCCGATGACATGCGATTTCTGCTACTGCGGCCCTGACGCCCAGAGCGCCGAGGAAAAGGCGACGACGTACCTCGACACCTATCTCGACAGCATCCTCGAGCACTACGAGATCATGGGCGAGCATTTCAAGACGACGAAGGGCTACGCCTCCTATGCCGAGGCGTCGAAGAGCCTGCAGAAGATGGGCAAGGCGGGCTTCCTGAAAGGCTTCATGAGCGCGACCTCCTGGGGCACGCCCGATCGCATCCTGCAGGGGCTGGAGGCACGCCGGAAGATGCTCGGCCGCTTCGAGCTGGCGACATCGTTTCGCTTCGGCGGCATTCCCTATCCGGAAGCGGAGGCATCGCTGCGCCTGTTCGCGAAGGAGGTATTGCCGGTCCTCAAGACCTGGAACTAGCGCGACAGCTCGAAGCCCCGCGCCGAGAGGCGACGTCCGCTCGACCGATCCCGGTCGGGCGGGGCGCCTTTCAGGCCACCATGTCGCCAATCAGCAAGACGTTGAGCCCGACCAGCAACAAGGCCATCGCCCAGCAGCACAGCGCCGTCCTCCGGCCCACCGCAAGATCGCCCATCAGCCGACGGCTGGCCGTGAAATGCACCAGCGGGACCAGGGCGAACGGCAGTTGCAGGCTCAGCACCACCTGGCTCGCGATCAGCAGGTGAGCACTGTTGTCCTCACCGGCCAGCGAGAAATAGAGAATGGCCGGGCCGAGCGCGGCACCGCGCGTGATCAGCCGCCGGATCAGGGGAGACAGGCGGATCCGCAGGAAGCCCTCCGTGATCATCTGGCCGGCCAGGGTGCCGGTGATGGTCGAGCTCTGGCCCGCCGCCAGCAAGGCGACGGCAAAGAGCGTCGCCGCGATTCCGCTACCCAGCACCGGATCGAGCAACCTGTAGGCCGAACTCAGGCTCGATACCTCGTGCAGGCCGTTGGCATGGAACACGGCGCCGGCGGCGATCAGGATCGCCGCATTCATGAAGAAGGCGATCGTGAGCGACAGGCTGGAATCGAGCGCGCCGGCCCTGATCGCGGCTTTCTTCACCTCCGTGCTCCGCTGCGATCCGGCCTCGAGCCGTCGGCCCACCACCGCCAGCAGGCCGCTATGCAGATAGAGATTGTGCGGCATCACGGTGGCCCCGACGATTCCAATGGCGATCAGAAGCATCGAAGGATCGACGATCAGCGTCGGCGTCGGCAGCAGCCCGGCCACCACTTCGAGCCAGTGCGGCCTTGCCAGTACCAGAAGCACCGTGAAGCTCACCGCCACCACCAGCATCAGGAGGGCCACCAGGCCGCTCAGCTTGCGATCGCTGAGGCCCAGGGAAAGCACAACGAAGGTCCCCGCACTGACGATCAGGACGCCCGGCAGCAGACCGATCCCGAACAGGAGCTTCAGGGCAACGGCGCTGCCGACCAGCTCGGCAAGGTCGGTCGCGACCATGGCGATCTCGGTCAGGAACCACAGCAGCATCACGACCGGCCGCGAGAAGGACTCGCGGCAGACCTCGGCCAGCCCCTTGCCCGTGACAATGCCCAGCCGCACGCAGAGCGCCTGCGCCATGGCCGCGACCAGGTTCGCCAGCAGAACGACCGACAGCAGCTCGAAACCGTAACGGGCGCCTCCGCTGAGATCAGTCGCCCAGTTTCCCGGATCGACATAGCCCACCGCGATCAGGACGCCGGGACCGACCAGGCCGAATCCTCGCCAGCCTTTCTCGCGAGCGAAATGCTGTAGCCGCGCCAGGCAAAGGCCAGCCAGCGAACCGCCGACCAAACCATCTTCGGCCATGAGCAGTCGCCGATCAGAGGTGCTTTCCATTGGCCTCACCCATCACGAACACACGTCACGGTTCCAGGAGAGATTTAGGGACGGTGAGCGGTGATCGTCTTGCTGGCACTTGCTCAAGGCGACAGCCGGATTCTCCAATCGCCCGATGCCCGTGCCGCGGCGTCCCGGCATCGCGGTGTTCGCGGCAATCGGCAATCAGAGTGGGCAAGCCGTCGACAGCCATTCCGGTGCAGCACGCCCTTATCAGGGCATCGCACCAGAGATGGAGGAATCACCATGGAACTCGTATCACGCCGCAATCTCCTGGCGGTGACTGCGGGCGGCGCGCTAGTCGCGGCAGCGGCAAAGGCCCAGGCGCAATCGTTCGGCAACCCCGACCTTCCGCCGGAAGGCGCGGCCAGCACCGCGCAGGATCCCGCCAGCATCACCGATCCCGGCTCGCAGAATCCGGCGCTCGCCAGTCAGTTCCCCTCGGCGCAGTCGCCGCCATCGACCGATGTCGGCAGCATGGCGCTGCCCTGGGCCTCCTTCAACAATGCGCCCAAGCGCATTCAAGGCGGTGGATGGGCCCGCCAGGTCACGCAGAAGGATTTCTCGATCGCAGAGGAGATCTCCGGCGTCAACATGCGGCTCACGGCCGGCGGCATCCGCGAGCTGCATTGGCATCTCGCCACCGAATGGGCCTACATGACCTACGGCAACTGCCGCATCACCGTGCTCGACGAGCAGGGGCGCGCCTACGTCGCCGACGTCAAGGAAGGCGATCTCTGGTATTTTCCCGCCGGCCTGCCGCATTCCCTGCAGGGGCTCGGGCCGGACGGATGCGAGTTCGTCATCTGCTTCGACGACGGCAAGGCCTCCGAATTCAATACGCTGCTGCTGACCGACTGGATGGCCCACACGCCGCCCCACGTTCTCGCCAAGAATTTCGGGATCCCAGCGGAGCAGTTTTCAAAGATACCGCTGCACGACCTCTACATCTTCCAGGGCAAGCTGCCCGGTCCCCTGGCGGCCGACCGGCAGGCCGTCACCAGCCCACTCGGCGCCCCGCCCTACCCCTTCACCTTCTCCCTGGGCGCGATGAAGCCCCTGCGGCAGACCAAAGGTGGCGAGGTCCGCGTCGCCGACAGCAGCAACTTCACCGTCTCGAAACGGATCGCCGCCGCCCTGGTGACGGTCCATCCGGGCGGCCTACGTGAACTGCACTGGCACCCCAACGCCGACGAATGGCAGTACTGGATCAAGGGCAAGGGCCGCATGACGGTGTTCAATACCGGCCCCAATGCCGTCACCATGGACTTCAATCCCGGCGACATCGGCTATGTGAAGCGAGCGCAGGGCCATTACGTGGAGAACACGGGCGACACTGATCTGATGGTACTGGAGGTCTTCAGGAGCGATCGCTTCGAGGATGTCGCCTTGTCCGACTGGCTGTCGCACACGCCGCCGGCGCTGGTGGCACAGCACCTCAACCTCGATACGTCGACGATCCGCCGTATCCCCAACGACAAGCCGCTGGTCATGCCCGATTAGGCGGCGCCTGCCGGGACACTCGGCGTCCCGGCGCCGGCGGCCGGCCCGTCCCGGTCAACGTCGAGGGCGGAAGTCCTGATCGGGGAATGACGAGGCTCGCGGCACCTGGATGACGATCGCTTCGTGGCCGGTGCTCTGGTGACAGGCGTTGCACGTTGCCGTGAGCTGACCGTAGGCCTCCGTGAAGCGATCCGCGTCGGCGCTCTTGATGGCCGTTGCAACGGCGTCCAGCGGAGCCGCCATCGTTGCATCGATCAAGGCGGCCATGTCGGTCGACCGATAGACCGGGATGGCATGCGCCACCCTTCGAAAGGCGCCCTGCAACTCGCGCAGCTCGTAATCGGCATAGGCCCAGTTCTTCTCCTGCCCCGCCAAACCGAGCTTGAGGTGCCGCGGCTGGATGACCATCGTCATCAGATCGCCGAAGCTTGCCTCGAAAGGACGGCGATCGGGCGGCGACTGAGCCCCGGCCTGGACAAGGCCAGCAAACACGATCGCTCCCGCACAGGCGGCCAATGACAGCGTCTTGCCGAGCATGCTCATTTTCCACGTCGTTCGAGGTACCCCATCATAGGGCTTGTCGCCGTGCCCGATTTGACCAGGCTTGCCCTCGACGTACCGGCCTTGCGCAAAAACTTCGCGGATCGTGATCGGACGCGCAGCAAACCAAAGTATAGGCCCGCTAGACCGAGGCGATAGACCTCGCACCTTCTGCGCGATGGAGAGACCAGGCCGGCTCCGACTAGCTTGATCCCGTTCCTGCCCCCTGGGCAAGGGGCAAGCAGACTCAAACGACGAAGGTCGAACCATGCTGATGGGTCCATTGCGCCCGCCCGTGCAACTGTACGGGTCATCCGATCGGTTCACGCGAGGTTGGCACGACCAGGTCGAGATCGAGGGAAGCGCGCCAGCAACGCGCCGCGGCAAGAGTTCGGCCGACATCGCCGGCGACGCCATCCAGGTCGAGCCGGGCGACAGGATTGTGTTTCACTATCGGGGATCACGTCACCTTCTCGTCATCTGCCGACAGGGCTTGCGCCGGGATGGCGAGACGGTCGTCAACGGCCTGCCGCGGTCGGCCCTGCACGACATGACGAACCGCGCCATCTTCGTTCCTGCCGGCCACAGCTATCGCGACTGGTACGAATCGCTCGGCGCGGTGCACATGCTGTTCCTCTACTTCGATCCTGCGCGCCTTCCCGAGGCACCGGCGCCGCGGTCGCGGCTCGTAGCCCCCACTTTCCTGTCCCTGGTGGCAAGGCTCGAGGAGCTGCTCGAGGCCGACGATCACCATAATTTGTACTTCGACGCTCTCGGCACCGCGCTCGCCTACGAGCTGTTCCGCCAGGGCCCGGATAGTGCCGCCCAGGAAGGAGCGGCCAAAGGCGGACTGACGCCACGCCAGCAACGGCTGGTCACGTCGTATATCGAGGACCATCTCTCGGAGCCGATTTCACTGTCGATGCTCGCACGGCTGGCGGGATTCAGCCCCTATCACTTCTGCCGCGCCTTCAAGCAATCGCTCGGCCAGCCGCCACACAAATACCACCGTCAGCGACGAATTGAGCATGCCAAGCACCTGCTCGGCCATACCAGCTCCTCGGTGACGGAAGTCGGATTGACCGTCGGGTATCGAGAGACAAGCTCGTTCACCGCTGCTTTTCACAAGCTCACCGGGCTCACGCCGACAAGCTACCGCCGAACCCTGCTGAGACCGGCACCGATAGAGGAGGCCGCGTCATGAAAACGCCCCCGCCAATCGCAGCGCTGCTGTTGATGCTGCTGGCCTGTGATGCCTCGTTTGCGCAGACCAGCCCGTCCAATTCGTCGCTCTTCACGTCCTCGCCGACCCTGAACTCGAGCACCGCGGTCGGCTCCGTCGGCGTCCCCCTCGGCGCGACCGAGCTTGCCGTTCCAGGCATCGCCCCTCCTCCGACCGGCGGCATCGGCAACGGATGCAGCGCGACCGGCAGCAGCACCATGTTATCCGGGAGCACGTCCTTCGACGGCGGCGGAGTGGCCGCCACTCCCTCGATCGGCTGCACGCAAAGCAGCGGCAGCACCGGCTCATCGATGCCGACCCTCGGCCTGACGGCCGGGCAGACGGCGCCGGCAGGCATTCCCCTCAGCTCAACCGAACTCGCCAATCCGGGGCTGAGCCCTTTGCCGCCGCTCACGACCATCAACACGCCAACGACCACCCCGACGACGGCGCCGACATCGACCGGAATGTCCTCCGTCCTGTCGTCGCCCCCTTCGACATCGCCCTGTGCCGCCTCGGGCTCCTTTGGCGGCCAGACCGTGCCGGGCCAGAGCTCCACTACGGCTTCGGGCTGCTGACCGTTTCCTCGGCCTTCGGAGGCCCCCATGATGCGAAAGCTGATCGTCACCGCCGTCCTTGGAGCTCTCGCTCTGGGGCTCGGGACGGCTTTTTATGTCGGCATCCTACCCGGCTTCGCGACAAGGCCGGCCGCCGTCCAGGCGCCTGCTGCGATCCCGGTCGTCGGCGGAACTGTCCAGCGCCATGACGTGCCGATCTATCTGCGCGGCGTCGGGACCGTCCTCGCCTACAACACCACCGTCGTACGGAGCCAGATCCAGGGCCAGCTCACCAGCATCACCTTC
>MKRV01000250.1 GCA_001897995.1 Alphaproteobacteria bacterium 65-37
CAACGGTACCTTCGACACCAACGGCAACGACCTCGGCCTGTCCGGCGTCGTCTCGGGGGCGGGCAGGCTGGTCAAGGCCGGCACCAGCACCCTGACGCTCAGCGGCGCCAACACCTACAGCGGCGGCACGACGGTGTCGGGCGGCACACTGGCGGGCACGACGACCAGCCTGCAGGGCGACATCCTCAACAATGCCGCGGTCGTCTTCGAGCAGAACAGCGACGGCACCTACGCTGGTGCAATGAGCGGCAGCGGCTCGTTGACCAAGACCGGCAGCGGCAACCTGGCCCTCAGCGGCGCCAACACTTACAGCGGTGGCACCTCGATTGCGGACGGCACGTTGACGGGCACGACGAGCAGCCTGCAAGGCAACATCGCCAACAGCAGTGCGCTGTTCTTCGATCAGGCGACCGCCGGCACCTATGCCGGCATCCTGTCGGGCAGCGGCAATCTGGTCATCGTGAATGGCGACGTCACTCTTGCGGGCGCCAACAGCTACTCGGGCACCACGACGGTGCAGACCGGCGCGACCCTGCGTCTCGGAACGGGCGGCAGTCTCGGCTCAACGCGACTTCTGGATGTCAACGCCGCCGGCACGTTCGACCTCGGGGGCGGAACGCAAACCGTCGGCGGCCTGACAGGGGCCGGCACTATCCAACTCGGCACCGGTGGTGCCCTGACGGTCGATCAGGCCACCAGCCAGACCTTTGGCGGCGTCATCTCTGGCGACGGTTCGCTGACCAAGGCCGGCAGCGGGACGCTCGTCCTCAGTGGTGCCAACAGCTACACCGGTGGCACGACGGTCTCGGGCGGCAGCCTGACGGGCACGGCGAGCAGCCTTCAGGGCAATATCGTCAACAATGCCTCGGTCGTCTTCGACCAGAGCAGCTACGGCGAGTACACCGGAGCCATGTCGGGCAGCGGCGCGTTGACCAAGACTGGCGTCGGTAGTCTGCGGCTGAGCGGTCTCAACAGCTACACGGGCGGCACAGTGGTGGCAGCCGGTCTGCTGATGGGCACAACGACCAGCCTGCAAGGCGACATCACCAACAATGCGGCGGTCGTGTTCGACCAGATCAGCGACGGCACCTATGCTGGGACCATGAGCGGCAGCGGCCGGCTGGTCAGGATCGGCGGCGGCACGCTGACGCTCACCGGCACCAATAGCTACAGCGGAGGAACGGTCTTCGGCGGCGGTACGATCTCCGTTGCCGCCGATGCGGCGCTGGGCGCGGCGACCGGAGTGCTTGTCTTCGAAAGTGGGACGCTGCAGACCACGGCCACCTTCACGATGGTGCGTGCCACGACGCTGAATGCCGAAGGCGGCACATTCGACGTCGCCACCGGCACGACCTTGACGCAGACCGGCGACATCACCGGTATCGGCGGCCTCATCAAGCAGGGTGGCGGCACGCTCGTGCTGGGCGGCACCAACAGCTACAGCGACGGCACGACCGTATCGGCCGGCACCTTGCAGGGTACGACGGCCAGCCTGCAGGGCAACATCACCAACAACGCGGCCGTCGTCTTCGACCAGGCCTTCGATGGCACCTATGCCGGGGTGATGAGCGGCAGCGGCAGCCTGACCAAGGCCGGCAGCGGCGCCCTGACGCTTTCCGGCGTCAGTACCTACACCGGCGGCACTGTGTTGAACGCCGGTATCCTGCGGCTGGGCGCGGGTGCGGCCCTGTCGTCGGCAGGCGCCTTGACGGTGAATGGTGGCACGTTCGACCTCAACGGCAACGCGCAGACCGTGACCGCCCTGTCGGGCAGCGGCGGCACGATCGATCTCGGCATCGGCACACTGACGGTCGTGCAGAACCAGGAGACCGTCTATCGCGGCGCCATCGTCGGGACCGGTGCGTTGGCTGTTCAAGGCTCTATCGGAGCCAAGCTCACGCTGACCGGAGCGAACACCTACAGTGGCGGCACGACTCTGACCGACGTGTCGCTTTTCGGCACGACCGACAGCTTGCAAGGCAGCATCCTCGCCACCAATTCGTTTGTCGCTTTCGATCAGGCGACCTCCGGCACCTATGCCGGCGTGATCTCCGGTAACGGCCATCTGTCGAAGAGCGGTGAGGGAACGGTCGTGCTGACCGGCGCCAACACCTACACCGGCAACACGGCCGTCAACGACGGCATCTTACGGCTCGGCGTTGGCGGCAGCCTGTCGGCCAGCACCTCTCTTTTCATGGGCGGCGGCACGTTCGACCTGAACGGCGTCAGCCAGACAGTCGGCGAACTGAGGGGCGCTACCGGTACAATCACGCTGGGCAATGGCACGCTCACCGTGAACCAGATCTCGGACTCGATCGTGAGTGTGCGGATTTCCGGTGCCGGTGGATTCGTCAAAACCGGCAGCGGCCGGCTCGCGCTCATCGGCTCAAGCGATTACACCGGCGGCACCACCGTCTCCGGCGGCACGCTGCTCGGAACGACCAACAGCCTGCAAGGCAATATCGTCAACGACGCCACGGTCGTGTTCGAGCAGTCCGTCGATGACACCTATGCCGGTGACATGTCCGGCAGCGGGCGCTTGATCAAGACCGGCACGGGAAATCTGACGCTTTCCGGCGTCAACACTTACAGCAACGGCACGACGGTGTCGGCTGGGAGCCTCACGGGCACGACGACCAGCCTGCAAGGAGACATTGCCAACGACGCTATCGTGGCGTTCGATCAGGCGACGGACGGAACCTACGCTGGCGCGATGGACGGTGGCGGCCGCCTCATCAAGATCGGCACTGGCAATCTCACGCTGTCGGGCGCCAACACCTACAGCGGTGGCACGACGGTCAGCGGCGGTACCTTGACCGGCACCAGCACCAGCCTGCAGGGCGATATCACGAACAACGCCGTCGTGGTCTTCGACCAGGTCTTCGGCGGCACTTATGCCGGCGCGATGAGCGGCACGGGCCACTTGGTCAAGGGCGGCAGCGGCAACCTGACACTTTCCGGCGCCAATACCTACAGCGGTGGCACGACGGTGTTGGACGGCAGCCTCACCGGGACGACAAGCAGCCTGCAAGGCAACATCGCCAACGGCAGCGCCGTGTTCTTCGACCAGGCGACCGCCGGCACCTACGCCGGCATCCTGTCGGGCGCCGGCAATCTCGTCATCGCCAACGGCGACGTGACCCTCACCGGCGCCAACAGTTACTCGGGCACCACGACGGTGCAGGGCGGCGCGACCCTGCGCCTCGGCACCGGCGGCAGCCTCGGCTCGACGAGACTCCTCGATGTCAACGCCACCGGCACGTTCGATCTCGGCGGCAGAACGCAGACGGTCGGCGGCTTGACGGGGGCTGGTACCGTGCAGCTCGACGCTGGCGGCGTCTTGACGGTCGACCAAGCCATCAACCAGACCTTCAGCGGCGTCATCTCTGGCGACGGCTCGCTGATCAAGGCCGGCAGCAGCAACCTGACCCTGACCGGCGCCAACAGTTACACGGGCGGCACGACAGTGTCGGCCGGCACCTTGACCGGCACGACGACCAGCCTGCGGGGCGCCATCACGAACAATGCGGCCGTCGTCTTCGAGCAGAGCAGCGACGGCACCTATGCCGGCGTGATGAGCGGCAGTGGCACGCTGACCAAGACCGGCAGCGGCAACCTGACCCTGACCGGCGCCAACAGCTACGGTGGTGGCACGACGGTTTCGGGCGGCACCTTGACCGGCACGACGACTAGCCTGCAGGGCACCATCACGGTCGTATCGGGCGCTAACCTCACCTTTGACCAGAGCACGATCGGCACCTATGCCGGCTCGTTGAATGGCGGCGGTGCGCTCACCGTCAGCGGCGGTGGTGCGGTCATGCTCACCGGAACGGCCAGCCACAGCGGCGGCACGATGATTGCGGCCGGCGCTATCCTGCAGATCGGCAATGGCGGTACGACGGGCTGGCTGGCCGGCAACGTGGTGACCAACGGCACCTTGTCGTTCTATCGCTCTGACGACATCGTCTTTGCGGGTGACATCAGCGGCAGCGGTGGCGTGACCCTGATGGGCACGGCCAAGGTGACATTGACCGGCAACAACACCTACAGCGGCGCCACTACGGTGGGCGGCGGCGTCATTGTCGCCAGTTCCGATGCCCAGCTCGGACCAAGCGGCAACGCGCTGATCCTGAACGGTGGCGCCGTGCAGACGACGGCGAGCTTCGCGACGGCCCGCCCGATCGAGCTCGGCGCCAACGGCGGCACCTTCGATACCAACGGCAACACGCTCACCTTGTCCGGCACGCTCTCGGGCGACGGCCGTCTGACCAAAGCCGGCGCCGGTACGTTGATCCTGTTCGGCATCAGCAGCTACATCGGCGGCACGACGGTGTCGGGCGGCACGCTGCAAGGCACGACCGATACTCTGCTGGGTGACATCACGAACAACGCGACCGTGGCCTTCATTCAGACTACGGCCGGAACCTATGGCGGCGTCCTCTCGGGCACGGGCGCCGTCGCGATCGATGGCAACATTACCTTCACCGGCACCAACACCTACAGCGGTCTCACGACGATCTCGATGGGCTCGTCGTTGACGTTCGGTGGCACTGGCTCGATCCAGGGCAATGTTGCCAACAGCGGCACGCTGCAATTCGCAGGTACCGGCACAAGTACGTTCGGCGGTGAGATCTCGGGCAGCGGCGCGGTCGAGCAGGTGAGCGGTACCACAGTGCTGACCGGCACCAGCAGCTACACCGGCGGCACGACGATCTCGGGAGGGACCCTGCGGCTCGGCGTCGGCGGCAAACTGGCCTTGACGGGCGCAGTGACGGTGACTGGCGGCACCTTCGACCTGGACGGCAATGCCCAGACGATCGGAGCTCTTTCCGGCACAAGTGGCACTGTGGCATTGGGCAATGGCGGTGTGCTGACGGTGGACCAGAGCAGCAACACCAGCTTTGCCGGCGTCATCGCGGGTGACGGCTCCTTGATCAAGGCGGGCAGCGGCACGCTCGTGCTCGACG
>MKRV01000251.1 GCA_001897995.1 Alphaproteobacteria bacterium 65-37
CGCAACGGCGCCGGTGGCCTCAACGATTATTCGGCCAGCACCTCCATCGGCCTCGGCCTGGTGCAGGGCAATGTCTGGAACGATCTCGGCTCGGCATTGAATACGCAGGATCTTGGGTGGAATTCTGCGGCTGATACGCGGCTGCAAGGTGTCGCCCTGACGGGCACCTGGGCGGGCGCGTCCAGTGCCTCGACGGTGCTCACTGATTCCAACGGCTTCTACTCGTTCCTGCTGCCGACCAATGTGACCACGGACGTCAGCGCTCCGCTTACGACGACGTCGTCCTCGACCGGGGGCGCTACCGAGACCCTGATCTACTCGACCGACGGCACGGCCGGTACGTTGGTCCGGCACAATGAGCTCGGATTGAGCGCCGCGAATGCGAAGTTCACCGTGACGGCAAACGGCGCAACGGCGATTTCGGGCGTCAACTTCGGCTATCGCCTTGCCAACACGGCGCCGATCATTTCAACGTGGGGCGACAATACGGCGGCCGGCGCCAAGCAATATACGGTCGGTGGATCGGCCATCGTGCTCAGCACCGGCAGCACCGGCGTTGCCGATACCCAGCTCGATACGCTGGTGGCCAACAGTGCCGGCGACTATGGCAGCACGTTGCTGACTCTGGTCCGCAACGGCGCTGCCAACAGTGGCGATGTCTTCGGCGGTGCCGGCAACGCGACGACAGGGCTGTTCTTCAACGGCAGCAACGTGCTGTTCAACGGCGTGCAGGTCGGCACTTTCACCATGACCGGCGGCACGCTCTCGGTGACCTTCGTGAGCGGGACCAATGCGGCGACGGTGCAGAGCGTCCTGAACAACGTCACCTATTCGTTCACGGGCGACACGCACACGCTCGACGGCGGCATCGTCATCGATGCCACGCTGCGGGACAACAACACCCAGGCCGGCACGACCGACGGCAACCACTTCCAGGGCACCGGCGGCCAGCTGACCAGTGCCGCCGCGCAGGTTCGCATCGAGATCGCGCCAGCGTCGGTTGCCGACGCCTTCCAGGAGCCGAACAACACGCCGGCTTCGGGCAACGCCATCGCGCTCGTCCCGAGCCTCGTCCTGGTCAACGACCAGTTCACGCAAGTCGTGCTCACGATCTCCAGCGGCTACCTGAACGGTGAGGACGTGCTCAGCTACGTCCGCGTTCCGGCGACGATGGGCAACATCAACGGTGTCTGGGATCCCGCGACGGGTACGATGACCCTGACCTCCGTCGGCGGCACCGCAACGACGGCGCAGTGGCAAACTGCGCTGCGGGCCGTCACCTATCACGACGCCAGCGATACGCCGAACACTGGCACGCGCACCGTGACCTTCAGCGCCACGGGGACCGATACGTCGGTGATCAGTGGCACGCTCGCTACCGTGACCGTGGCCAAGGCCAACGATTCGCCGATTCTTGCGGACGTCAACCTGACGATCCCGCACCAGACCGAAGACAATCTCGGCGCACCGCCCAACGGGACGGCCGTCGGCTTCCTGGCCTCCACCCTGGTCGGCAACGGCACCGGGCCGAACAACGTCGCCGACCCGGATGGTCCTTCGACGGGGCCGTCGACGCCGGGCTTCGCGATCACCACGGCCGACACGACGCAGGGCAATTGGTGGTACTCGATCGACGGCGGCGCGACCTGGACGGAGTTTGCTTCCAGCAGCGTGGCCGCGATCTCGGACACCAACGCGCTGCATTTGGTGGCCGACGCCAACACGCGGCTCTACTTCCAGCCCAAGACGACGGACTGGAACGGGACGATTCCGACGGCGCTCACCATCCGGGCGTGGGATCAATTCAGCCCGACGACACCGATCGCCAACGGCACCCTGGCCGACACTGGCAGTGGGCACGGCCTTGGCGAAAATACCGCAGGTAGCGCCTACTCGGCGGCGACCGATACGGTCTCCCTGACGGTCGACCCGGTGAACGATGCGCCGGTGGCGAGCGGCAGCGTGACCCTGACGACGCCGGGGTCGTCGGTGTCGAGCCTGTTCACGCCGACCTTCAACGATTCGCGCGACGAGGTCACGGACGGCTCGTCGGCCAACACGCTGGCGGGCATTGCCATCGTCGGCAATGCGGCGGATCCGGCAACGCAGGGCAAGTGGCAGTATTCGCTGGACGGCGGCACGACCTACCAGGACGTGCCGACCACGGTGTCGGATGGCTCGGCGGTGCTGCTGCCAAGCACGGCGCTGATCAAGTTCGTCGGGGTCGATGGCTATACCGGCACGCCGGGCGGCCTGACGGTGCGCCTGATCGATAGCTCGAGCGGACCGGTGACGCCCTCGACGTCGGCGGATGTTTCGACCAATGGCGGTACGACGCCGATCAGCGAAGGCACGGTGCCGGTGGGCACGATCGTCAGTGGTGTGGTTGCAGGCACCTATCAGGAGCCCAACAACAGCCCGGCTGGCGACGTGGCCGTCGCGGTGAATGACACCGTGGTCCTCGATATCAACCCGTCGATCACCTACACGGGTGCCACGTTCCAGATCACCGGCAACTACCAGAACGGCCAGGACGTGCTGCGCTTCACCGGTACGGCCGGGACTGGCGACATCGTCGGCAACTGGGATACCACGACCGGTACGATGACGTTGACTTCCGCGGGCGGCGCGACGCCGGTGCAGTGGCAGGCCGCGCTCAGGGCGATCCAGTACTACAATTCAAGCGACACACCGGTAACGACCGGCCGCACGGTCACCATGGCGATCGATCAGTCGGGCATTGGCGCCATGGCGCTCGGCACGTCGGCGATCACCGTGCTGCGCGCCGACGATTCGCCGGTGCTGAGCGACCGCAACCTCACGGTCGGTCAGGTCGAGGACAATCTCGCGGCACCGAGTGGCGCCGTGGGCTTCCTGGTTTCGGACCTGGTCGGCAATGGCAGTGGCCAGAACAACGTCGCCGACCCCGATGGCCCGGTCACGGGGCTTGCGGTCACGGCGGCCGACACCACGCAGGGCAACTGGTGGTACTCGACCGACAACGGTGTGACCTGGACAGAGTTTGCCTCGAGCAGTCTGACGGAGGTCTCGAACGCCAATGCGCTGCACCTGGTGGCCGACGGCAACACGCGACTCTACTTCCAGCCCAAGACGACAGACTGGAACGGTACGATCCCGACGGCGCTCACCTTCCGCGCCTGGGACCAGTTCAGCCCGACGACGTCGATCACCAATGGCGGCCGTGCCGACATCGGCAGCAGCGGCTTCGGCACCGGCATCAACACCGCGGCAAGTGCCTACTCGGCGGCGACTGACACCGTGTCTCTGACGGTCGATCCGGTGAACGATGCACCGGTGGCTTCGGGGACGGCGACCCTGCCGTCGATGCCGGAAGATACCGATACCACGACGGCGCCGAGCCGGACGGTAACAGAGTTGTTTGGGCCGACCTTCAACGACTCGCGCGACCAGGTCACGGATGGCTCGTCGGCCAACACCTTGGCCGGTATCGCCATCACGGCGAACGACTCGACCTTGGCGCAGGGCACCTGGCAATACTCGCTGGACGGCACGACCTGGACTGACGTCCGGCGAACGGGCCTCGATGACACGACGGCGCTGATCCTGCCGTCGACGGCCTCGCTGCGCTTCGTGCCGGAGCCGCAGTGGAACGGCACGCCGGGCGGCCTGACGGTGCGCCTGATCGACGGCTCGAACACCTCGAACAACCCGGTGCCCTTCTCGCTCTCGTCGGATGTGTCGACCAACGGCGGCACGACGGCGATCAGCTTCAACAAGGTGCCGTTGACGACGACGGTGACGGCGGTGAACGACGCACCGGTGGTCAGCGGGACAGTGACGATCCCCGGCACGGAGGATGCTCCGGCGAGCATGACGGTCGCCGATGTGCTGACGAACGTGAGCTACACCGACGGTATCGATACGATCGCCGGCGGTTCCACGGGCACGCCGGCAGCGGGCCTGGCCATCACGGCCAACAACGCGACGACGGATCAGGGCACCTGGCAGTACTCGATCGACGGCACGACCTGGGTCAACATCCCGTACGCAGGGCTCGGCGATACCAACGCGCTCGTCATCCCGGCCACGGCGTCGCTGCGCTTCGTGCCGGTCGACAACTGGAACGGCACGCCGGGCGGCTTGACGGCTCGCGTCTCCGACGGTGCCGGCGGTCTGCCGGCGACAGGGCTCCAGAATTTGGGCACCGTCGGGGGCACCAGCCAGTGGTCGAACGACACGATCAGCATCGGCACCGTGACGGCGCCGGTCAACGACGCGCCCATCGTGAGCGGTACGGCGACAGTGCCGCCGAGCAACGAGGACAGGGCGAGCGCCACGGGTACATCGGTCTCGACGCTGCTGAACCAGGGCACCGTCAACTACGATGACAACGGCATCGACACGGTGCCGAGCGGCTCGACGGGCACGCCGCGGACGGGCATCGCCATCACGGACAACGCGTCGACGGCGGCGCAGGGCACGTGGCAGTACTCGACCGATAGCGGAACGACCTGGACCAATATTCCATACACGGGCCTCGGCAATGACAACGCGATCGTGTTGCCGAACAGCGCGACCCTGCGTTTCGTGCCGAACGGCGACTGGAACGGTACGCCGGGCGCGCTGACGGCGCGCATCTCCGACGGCACGGACGGTCTGCCTGCGACCGGCGTCCAGAACATCGGCACACCGGGTGGCACAAGCCAATGGTCCGATGGCACGATCACCATCGGCACCACTACACCACCGGTCAACGACGCGCCGGTGGCTTCGGGGGCGGCGACCTTGCCGTCGGTGCCGGAAGATACGACCCCGGCAACGGCGCCGGGCAAGACGGTGTCGGAACTCTTCACGCCGACCTTCAACGACTCGCGCGACGATGTCGTGGACGGCTCGTCGGCCAACAGCTTGGCCGGCATTGCGATCACGGCGAACGACGCGACGGCGACGCAGGGCACCTGGCAGTACACCTTGGACGGCACGACCTGGGTCGACGTCCCGCATACGGTCGGCGACACGACGGCACTGATTCTGCCGTCGACGGCGTCACTGCGCTTTGTGCCGGAGCCGGAGTGGAACGGCACGCCGGGCGGCTTGACGGTGCGCCTGATCGACGGTTCGAACACCTCGAACAACCCGGTGCCGTTCTCGTTCTCTTCGGATGTGTCGGTGAACGGCGACGAGACGGCGATCAGCCGGGCCAAGGTGCCGCTGACGACCACGGTTGTCGCTGTGAACGACGCCCCTGTCGTGAGCGGGACGGCAACGATCCCCAGCACCGAGGACGCCAAGACCGGTACGACGATTGCCGATGTCCTGACCAAGGTGAACTACACCGACGGGATCGATACGATCACCGACGGCTCGACGGGCACGCCGGCG
>MKRV01000252.1 GCA_001897995.1 Alphaproteobacteria bacterium 65-37
GTTCTTGGTGAGGCCATTGCTCCCCGAGATCGTCGAGGCGATTGTCGCGTCGAAGCCATTAGTGTCGATCGTGCTACCGGCGCCCAGCGTGATCGCCCGCGTGCCCGCGAGAGTGAAGCTCGAGCCGAATCGCAAGGTCGCCGCGTCCAGACTGAGGCCGTTGGAGGCGTCGCCCAGGCTGGCGTCTGCCGTTATCGCCAGTGTGCTGCCGGTCACGGAGACAGCACCGATGAACGTGTTGGTTCCCGCCAGGGTCAGGATCCCTGCGCCCTCGATCGCCAGGGTGCCCGATCCATGAATCGCGCCGGCAATCGTGTTCGTCGAGTTGACGAGTTGGAGGCGGCCGGCAGTGGACAGCTCGACATCGCGCCCGGCGGCAAGATCGAAGCTCGACAGCAAGCGGAGCGTACCGCCGTTGAAGAGCCGGATATCCGTCGTCGAAGCACCTAGATTCTCATCACGTCCGACCGCGAGCGTTCCCGCCGTGACTTGCGTCAGCCCCTGGTAGGTGTTGAGCCCGGTCAAGGTCAAGGTCGCCGAGCCGAACTTGCTCAGCGTGCCGCCGCCGGACATCACCCCGGAATAGGTCCCGTCGGCGTCCTGCCCGAAATAGACGATTGCGTTGTTGGTGATATTGCCTTGCAGGTTCGCGGCCGAGCCGACCAGGGAGCCGCCGCTGACGGTCGTGCCGCCGCTGTAGTCGGCCGTGCCACGCAAGGTCAGAGAACCGGCGCCGGTTTTCGTCAGGCTGCCGCTACCGCCCACGTGTCCGGACAGGCTGAGGCCGTCGGCGCCGCCGACGACGTTGAAGGTTGCCGCACCGTTCAGCGTGACCGGCAGATTGAGGGAGGCGACACTGGAGACCTGCAGCGTCCCGCCCCCATTGATCGTGAGGCCGCTGGTGCTGGCAAGCGGATCATTCGACGAGATCGCCAGGGTGCCGCCGTTGATCGTCGTCATACCCTGGTAAGTGTTGGCGCCAGTCAGTGTGAGGGTGCCGGCGCCTGCTTTGCTCAGGCCCCCGGCGCCTTCGATCGCCTGCCCGATCGTGGAATTGAAGCCGTTGGTGTCGATCGTGCCGCCACCCGCCGCCATGACGATGAAAGGCGTGTTCGGAAGGTTGAAGTTGCCGCCCAGCTTGAGCGTGCCGTTGTCGAGGATCAGGCCACCCGTCCCCATCGCCGCGTCGTTGGCGATCGCGAGCGTCGCGCCGCCGGACACGATCGTGCCGCCCGAATAGGTATTGGCCCCGGTCAGGGTCATCGAGCCGGCGCCGTCGATCGTCAGCGGACCCGTGGTATCGATCATGCCGCCGAACGTCGTCGTGGCGCCGTTCAGCAGAAAAGTTCCCCCGAAATTGGAGAGGTGAATAGCTCGCGTGCTCGCCAGGTCGAAGCTCGACAGGAACTTGAGCTTGCCGCCCTGAAACGAGATAGAGCCCGACGCATCGCCCAGATTCGCGTCCGACGACACCGCTAGCGTGCCACTGCCTCCGATAAGCGTTCCGCCGGCGTAGGTATTGGCTCCCGTCAGGGTCGTCGTTCCGCTGCCGGATTGGTAGACTTGTCCAGCGCCGGAGATCGTGCCGGCATAGGTTTGACTGCTGTTGTAGTTCGCGAAATTGACCGAAGCGCCGCTGGCGATGACCATGTCCCCGACGGGAAGGGCGTTCGAGTCGATGGCGACGACGCTCTGATTGATGATCAGCCGCCCGGTGAACGTATTGCCGGCGTACAGGGCAAGGACGCCGGAGCCGGCCTTGATGAGATCGCCCGAGCCGCTGATCACGCCGTGGAGCTGCAGGATCGCGTTGTTCTCGATCGTGCTGCTGGCGTTCAGCACGATGGCGCGGTTCATGACGGCGTCGGCGGTGGTTCGCAGCGTGCCGCCGTTGAAGGTGATGCCGCCCGCGGCATCGCCCAATGCGGTGTTGGCGCTGATGACGAGCACGCCGGCGTTGATCGTCGTGCCGCCCGTGTAGCTGTTGGCACCGCCGAGGCTCAGCGTTCCCGCACCTGTCTTGGTCAAGCCACCCGGGCCGGTGACCGCGGAGAGCGTCAGGGTTGCACCGCTGTCGACACTGAGGGTGCCGCCGCTGTTGCCCACGTCGACGGCCGACATCATGGTGAGGGTGCCGCTGGCGAGCCGCAGGGTGGCGCCGCTGCCCTGGAAGTTGACCCGACTGGTGAAATTCGCCGCGTCACCGATGATTACGGTACCCTGGCCGATGTTGAGGTCGGCTACGCTGGTGGAGGCGACCGTGAGCGAGCCCGTGCCGGTCTTGGTCAAGGCTGTCCCGGTCAGAGTCCCGGTGATCGCCACGTTGTTGCTGCCAGTGTCGAGGCTGCCGCCACTGCCCGCGACGTTGCGGCCGAGCGTAACGCTGGTGGCCGTGCGCAGGCTGCCGCCCTGCAGAGTGAGAAGGCCGCCGGAACCACCCAGATTGTAGTCGGCCGAGACCTGCAGTACGCCATCGGTGACGATCGTGCCACCAGTATGGGTGTTCATATTCGTCAGGATCAACGTGCCGGCGCCGGCCTTGGAGAGCCTGCCGGAGTCGTAGAGAAAGCCCCCCCAGGTCACGGTCGTGCTTGCGCCGGTAACCTCCAAGACGCCGTCGCCGCCGTAGAGTGACAATGACCGGCCCGTGGTGAAGGTCGTCCCCGTCCTGAGCACGGCGCCGTTGGCGATCCCGGAGCCCGAGGCTCCGCTGCCGAGTTGGTTTTCGGCGCTGATCACCACGACACCCGCCTCGATGCTGAGGCCCGAGAAAGTGTTGGCGGTTGTAAAGGTAAGAGTGCCGGCGCCTTTCTTGGTGAGATAACCTGGGCCGGTAATGCCCCCGGCCATCGTGATGTCGAAGCCGTTGGTCGAGATCTGGCCGCCGCTACCCATCGAGATCGGACGCGTCGACGCGAGAGTGAAGTTCGCCCCGAATACCAGCGTGCTGTTGTTTATCGTGAGGCCGCTGGTGGCACTTCCCAAGGCCGCGTCGCTCATGATTGTCAGGGTGCCAATGCCCGAGACGGTAGTGCCGCCACTGAAGGTATTGGTGCCGGCAAGCGTCAGGCCGGTACTGCCGACGGAGGCGTTGACGACGAGGTTGCCGGAGCCGCTCAGGATGTCGGCATAGGTGCCGTTGGAGGTCTGGTTGAACTGGACCGTACCGTAGTTGGCGATGTTGCCTTGCAGGCTATTGGTCGTGCCGATCAGGGTGCCTGCACTGACCGTCGTGCCACCGGTATATCCGTTCGCACCGGTCAACTGGAGGGTGCCGGTGCCGGTCTTGATGAGTTGCCCCGTGCCGCCGATCCCGCCGCTCTGCACGACCGACGCGCTGCCGGTGATTTCGAACGTGCCGCTCGCCCCCGAGATGGTGGTGGCGCGGTTCATCGAAGTGCTGCCCGTCACCCGCAGCGTTCCGCCCTGGAAAGTGAGGGCACCGGCAGCGCCGCCGAGTTTGCCGTCGTCGGCAATCTGCAGGACGCCGTCGGCGACGACCGTGCCGCCGGTGTAGCTGTTCGAAAACCCCGTAAGGACCACGGTGCCCGCACCTGCCTTGGTGAGGGAGCCGCCGCCGAGGACGTTGTCACCCCAAGTGAGGGTAGCGGCCGCATTGGTCACGTCGAGACCGCCGCCGCCGCTACCGAGCGCCAGGTATCGGACGGTACTGAAGGTCGACCCTACCTTGAGCGTGCCGCCGCCACTCAGCGATACGGTACTGCTACTGCCGAGCTGATTGTTGGCACTCACCGCCACGGCGCCGCCGTAGATGCCTAGGCCTGAGAAGGTGTTGGCGGCCGTCAAGGTAAGTGTGCCGGCACCATGCTTATCAAAGACGCCTGGACCGTTGATGCTCTGGCTGATGGTCGTGTCGAAACCGTTGGTCGAGATTCGGCCGCCGCCACTGCCTATAGAAATCGCCCGCGTCGACGCGAGGTTGAAGCTCGAGCCGAACACCAGCGTGCCGAGGCTCTGCAGGGTGAGGCCACTGGTGACAGCGCCCAGGGCCGCATCGCTCGTGATCGTCAAGGTGCCGATGCCCGAGACGGTGGTGCCGCCGCTGAAAGTGTTGGTGCCGGAAAGCGTCAGGCCGGTGCTGCCGGTGTTGGCGACGACCACCAGGTTGCCGGTGCCGCTCAGGGTGCCGGCATAAGTGCCGTTGAAGTTCTGGTTGAACTGCACCGTGCCGTTGTTGGCGATGTCGCCTTGCAGGCTGTTGGTCGTGCCGACCAGGGTGCCGCCGTTGACCGTCGTGCCGCCGGTGTAGCCGTTCGCGCCGTTCAGCTGGAGCGTACCGGTGCCGGTCTTGATGAGCTGCCCGGCGCCGCTGATTGTCCCGCTCTGCACGACCGTCGCGCCGCTGGCGATATCGAACGTGGCGTTCGCCCCGGCGATGGTGGTGGCGCGATTCATCGAGGTGCTCGCCGTCACCTGCAACGTGCCGCTCTGGAAATTGAGCGCGCCGCCGGCGGCACCGAGGCCGCTGTCGCTGGCGATCGACAGCGTCCCGGCGTTGATCGTCGTGGAGCCGGTGTAGGTATTGGCGCCGCTCAAGGTGAGCGTGCCGCTGCCCACCTTGATCAGCGACCCACCCGCCCCCGCGATGACACCGCCGAAAGCCGTCGTCGTATTGTTGCCGCCGACCGTGATCGCCTTGCCGGTCGCCACGATCGAGCCGCTGCCGGCGATCGACCCGATGGTCATCCCGCTCGCTGTCAGGCCAGCAATGTTCAGAAGGCTGGAGGCGCCCCCTGTGTAGGTCGCCGTGCCGCCAGATGCGTTGTCGTAGAAATAGATCGAGCCTGCGTTGCTGACGATGTTGGCGGCGCCGGCCGTGGAATTGAACGCAAAACCCATCTGGCCGCCGGCGTCGAGAGTGATCGTGACCTGCTGGTTGCCGGCGCTCGACGAGCCGAAAAAGCTCATGCCGGCATTCTGGAGGTGGAAGTTCTGTTGTTGCGCGGAGTTGTTGACGATTCCCTGGCTGTTGAACTGGAGGGTGCCGCTGCCATTGATATCGATGGTGTAGGCGTCGGCGCCTGAATTGAACTGGATCGTGCCGAGAGTGCGACCGCCGGCAAGGGTGACGCTGGTGGTGGGCGAAGTCCCGAAGAAGGCCGTGGCGGCGCCGGACGGAACGGAGCCGGTGCTCCAGTTAGCGCCGTCGTTGAACGAGTTGCTGACGTCGCCTTCCCAGGTCGCATTCTGGGCGGCAGCAGGGGCCACGACGAAGGTCGCTGCCGTCAGCGCCGTCGACAGCAGCAGTGCCGCGCGCATGACGCGCCGCGGCCGCGGCGCCAGCCCTGTTCTCGCCAATCCCACCATGACTGCCTCTTCTCTACGCTGCCCTTCTCCGGGCAAGGCTTCGCCATCGACGATGCGCACGTTCGCACCATCGCCACCGATCTCGTTTCTTCGGGCTTAGCGCCGCTGGCAGGCTTCCTCCCGCCGACGGTTTCGGGGAACCTATGAGAGGCTCAGGCCACGATCAATTTGCAGAGACCCTTGAACGTTGACTATTTCTGGGTGCTTCGCGACTTCCGGACGCTTCTCGACGGGCGCCGTTTCCGGCGCACCGGACATTCCGCGGAAGCATTCGGCAAAGGCGGCGTCGATGATGGCGAGCTTCACCGTCTGCGCTTCAGCGTATTCGCGGCGGAAGGCTTCCGACACCCACATCGTGGAATGACCGCGCTTGCCCAGCCAGCCGATGCTGCCCAGCTCCTCGGCCTCCCGCAGCTTGCGGGCGAGATGGGTACGCGAGAGCTTCAGCCAGTCGGCCATTTCGGCGATCGACGCGATCCCGGTCGGCAGCCGCTCGGCGCCGGACTCGGCGTCGCCAATGCCGGCGATCAGCCACTCCATGACCACGCCGCCATTGTCGAGCCAGGTGAACAGCGAGAAGGTTCGTTCCGGTTGTCGGACGCGAGGAGAGCAGAGCAAGCCGTCAGCGATCCGCGGCTGCAGCTCGGCGAGCGTCTCCGGCCGCGCCAGGTAGGATTGCAGGCGATCTCCGCCCACGAGCTTGTCGAGGGTCGCGAGGTGGATCGCGAGCCAGCCATGGATCGCCTCGATACTGGTCGCAGTCGGCTCGAGCGGCCGGGTCCGGCGGTCGGCAGCGCCCTCTGTGTAGCGCACGTAATTGTAGTGCAGCATCTCCTTGATGAAGGCGTCGGCCGTGTTGCGGCTCGCCACCTTGTGTTGGGCGACAGCTTCGAAGAAGCGGGCGCTGCTGAGGCTCGCCCCCCGCCCGACTGTGCTCGCCCGGAAATAAAGGGCGAGAGCCGTCTGCCCCATCAACCAGCGCTGCTGGGTGGCGAAGACGGATGACAGCCGCGGATTGCCCTCGTAAGCCTGCAACAGAAGCCGGGACTGCTCCTGCAGGCAGCCGTACAGTGCCGGATGACCGGCGATTTCCTCAGCCGTCAGCCCCCCGTCCGGCGTCTCCGCACGACAGGGAGCGGTCAGGTGCGCGTCGCGCCCATGCTCCAGAAACACGATCTCGGCCCCACCATGCCTCGGTCTTGCTGCATCCGCTCACCCGGATGCACGGCCGAGAATCGCTTGGGCGGCCGGATAGAGCCAGAATGGACATGTTGCAGTTCTGGCCAAAGTGACTGCAGTTTCGGCCAAACAGCCCCAGACCCTCCAAAAACCTGCCGATTTTCTCACCAAGTGATGCG
>MKRV01000253.1:0-1122 GCA_001897995.1 Alphaproteobacteria bacterium 65-37
GACACAGGGAAACGCTACTGGGGAAACGCCATGTCCATCCACAACCGCCGCGGCTTCGTCCGCGCTTCCGGCGCCATGGGCGCCCTCGCCGCGTTGGGGCTTGCCGGCCGGGCCGGCGCTCAGGGAACGGGCGCTGCGCCGCTCGAGACCGTGCGCATCGTCACCGGCTTCCCGCCGGGCGGCACCTCCGACACGCTCTGCCGGCGGGTCGCCGAGGGCCTGCGCGGTACCAGCTACACCAAGATGGCGCTGGTCGAGAACAAGCCGGGCGCCGGCGGGCAGATCGCCGTGCAGTCGATGAAAGGGGCGGCAACCGACGGCAGCGTGATCCTGCAGACGCCGGCCTCGATGCTGATGATCTATCCGCACATCTACAAGAGCCTGGCCTACAACGCCTTCACCGACGTCGTGCCGGTGTCGCTCGCCTGCACCTTCGATTTCGGCTTCTGCGTCGGGCCGGCCGTGCCCGACAGCGTGAAGACCATTCCGCAGTTCCTGGCCTGGTGCAAAGCCAATCCCGACAAGGCGAATTACGGCTCGCCGGCCGCCGGCTCGGTGCCACACTTCATCGGTGTCCTGCTGGGGCAGGCGGGCGGCGTCGAGTTGAAGCACGTCGCCTATCGCGGCACCCAGCCTGCGGTGCAGGACCTGGTCGCGGGGCAGGTCCAGGCGGTGTCCGGCCCGGTCGGCGAATTCACCCAGCAGGCCAATGCCGGCAAGATCCGCTACCTCGGCGTGTCGGGCGCCACGCAAAGCCGGTTCGCGCCCGGCGTGCCGACCTTCGCCGAGCAGGGCTACAAGGATCTGGTCTTCTCCG
Source organism: Alphaproteobacteria bacterium 65-37 (assembly GCA_001897995.1). GTDB lineage: Bacteria > Pseudomonadota > Alphaproteobacteria > Reyranellales > Reyranellaceae > Reyranella. Next base: position 818 of record MKRV01000253.1, read on the forward strand.
AATGGTTCGGCTTCTTCGCGCCGGGCGGCACCGGGGCGCCGGTCGTGCAGCGCGCCAACGCCGTGCTGCGCACCGCGCTCGGCCACAAGGACGTGGTCGACGGTCTTGCCGTCATGGGGCTCGAAGCCAAGTCCTCGACGCCGGAGGAGCTGGGTGTGCTCCTGAAGGAGAGCTACGACCGCTGGGGGCCGATCGTGAAGAAGATCGGCTTCTCCGCCGACTCCTGAGGGAGGGGGCGTGAGGGAGGGGGCGGCTCAGCGGCGATGGAACTGCGAGCCGCCGTAGGACTGGTCGGTCGGCACGAT
>MKRV01000253.1:1163-42816 GCA_001897995.1 Alphaproteobacteria bacterium 65-37
GAAGCCGTCATAGAACAGCCGCCGGCCCTCGTCGCGGTCCCTGCCCAGCGCTAGATGTGCGCCGGTTTCGACCCGGCCGGGCACGATCTCGGTGACGCGCACCCCGCTGCCGTGCAGGTCGAGCCGCAGGGTCTGGCTGAGATTGTGAACGGCCGCCTTGGTCATGGCGTAGACCGGCATGCCGGGAATCGGCGAGGTGCCGGAGGTCGAGCCGAGATTGACGATATGGCCGAAGCCGCGCGCCTTCATGCCGGGCACGACGGCGGCCAGGCAATTCAAGGTGCCCCGCAGATTGACGTCGAGCAGCGCGTCGATGTCGGCCGGCGCCGTTTCCCACGAGGCGGTGCTGCGCGCCAGGGTCGAGGACGCGTTGTTGATCAGCACGTCGGCGTCGAGCGAGCCCAGCAGGCCCATCACGGCGTCACGGTGGGAGATGTCCAGGGCCAACGGTTCGCAGCCGGTTTCCTCGGCGAGCGCCGTCAGATCCTCGGCCGAGCGGGCGACGGCATAGACATCGAGCCCGCCGATCCGGAGCTCGCGCACCGTCGCGGCGCCGATGCCGCGGCTGGCGCCGGTAACGATGGCCGTACGATAGCGATCCAGAGACAGGGATTTCCTCCTTCGGTCGGCGCACCGCGCCGGCTAGATAGTCACCATAGCTTATCGCAGCTGGTGCCAACCCGGAGAACGATCATGGCCAAGAAACTCTTTCCCGACGGCACCGAGGTGGCGGGCTTCTACGTCCGCACGGTGAAAAGCGGGCCCTTCGTCTTCGTGTCGGGCACGACTTCGCTCGATCCCAAGGGCCGCGTGCAGGGAAAGGACGCCGCTCAGCAAACCGCGATCACCATGCGCAAGGTCGCGGCCGGCCTGAAGGCCGCCGGCGCACGCCTCGCCGATCTCACGCGCCTCACGATCTACGTGACGGACATCCGTGACATGGCGGCGGTCAGCCAGGCGCTGGGCAAGGCCCTCAAAGGCACCTCCGTCGCGTCGACCCTGGTTGCCGTCAGCGCGCTCGCGGTGCCGGGCCTGCTGGTCGAGATCGAAGCGACCGCCGTGGTCGAAGGCTGAGGCAGTATCGCCCGCCTGATCAGTAGGAGGCCGGCGGGAAGGGCGTACGGTTGCGCTGGAGCAGATCCTCCAGCGTCTTGATGCCCTGCTGGTAGCGACCCCTTTGGCAGTCGATGCCGGCGCCCAGCCGCTGCATGTCGGGTCCGCCCGACCCTTCGCTGCGGATCGTATTGTAGCGGTCGAAGATTCTGCCGAGCTCGGCGCAGCGCGCCGCGAGCTGTTCATTGGTTTGCGCCCGTGTCGCAACGGGCAGGCCAGCCAGGGTGGCCAGCAGGGTGAACAGGAGGATCCGAAGGCGGCGCGTCATGGTCGAAGTATAGGCACAACACGAGGTCACAACACGAGGGCACAACACGCGTCGCCTTGAACCGGCGGAGGGCTGCGATGTAGTGTCGGCCGGGTGTCCGGCATCGGGACAAATGGGGGAGCAGTCATGGTATCTCGGTCGACGGTTCGGCTGGTGTTCGTTGCGGGCCTTGCCGCTCTCGCAGCGGCCTGTGCAACAGCCAAGAGCACACCCGGCGAGGATCCGCGTACCGGCACCAACGCCTCGATCGTGACCTGGGCCGACGGCAAGGAGGCCATCGCCATCAGCTGCAACGAGCCCGGCTCCTGCCAGACCCGCGCCGTGGCCATGTGCAGTCGCACCAACGGCGACTATACCGCCCTCAAGATGGAGAACATGCCGTCGCGCGGCGATCTGACGGTGGTGCGCGGTGCGGCCTCGGTCGTGATTCGCTGCGGCAGGTAGGGGCGCACTTTCTGACGAGGGCCGGTCAGCGCGACCGGCGCGAGCCCCAGGCGGTCGCCATTTCCGGTTGCGAGGTGCTGGCCTCGGCACCGGAGGGCAGGGCAGCCTGATGGTCGCCGATCCAGGCGGCGACGTCGGCGGCAACGGTCGGGCCGGCCTTGTCGCGCAGCAGCAGGTGGTAGCCTTCCTTGTAGAAGGCGAGCTTCGAATCGCCGCGCGGCGGCATCATCTCGATGGCCGTCCGCACCGGCCCGGTCGGCACGATGCGATCGCCCAGGCCGTGCAGCATGAGATAGGGCAGTTTCACGTCGGCCGCGGCAGCGCTCGCCTCGTCCATCAGGTTCACGAGGCCGTAGCCCATGTCGAGCCGCACCTGGCGCAGCATCAGCGGGTCGTTGCGCAGCTTCTCCAGGGTTTTGGGATTGTCGGTCGGCTTGTAGTCGATCGAGGTCGGGCCGGACGGCATCCAGGGGATCGTGTGGGCGAAGAACCAGAGTCCGCTGCTGACCAGGGGACCGAAGCTCTCGCGGGTGCGCAACGCCGTCGCCGACAGGATCAGCCCGTCCGCCGCGGCGCCGCGGTCGGCCGCGACCAGGACGACGGCGCCGCCCATGCTCTCCCCGGCAAGGTAGAGCGGCACGCCGGGATACTTGGCCCGCAGCAGCACCGTTACGGTCTTGGCATCCTCGACCAGCGTGTCGGTGCCGGGCCAGCGGCCGCGCGTCGGGCTGCCGCCGAAGCCGCGCTGGTCGTAGGCATAGGTCGTGATGCCATCCTTTGCCCAGATCGCCGCAGGTTCTTCCCAGGCTTTGCGGTAATCGCCGAAGCCGTGCAGGCCGAGGATTACGGCCTTGGGCGCGCCGTTTGCCGCAGGCCAGGTGGAGAGCGGTAGCGCCGTGCCGTCGGCCGCGACATAACGATCCTCGGTCAGGTGCGGCGCCTGCACCGTGCCGCCCGCCGGAATGACGGTCGGGTCACAGGCGGAAAGCATGACCAAGAGGGCGCCGGCGGCTATCATGCGCCGGCGCAAAAGGAGTGGGATCGTGACCGAGCCGTTTGAAGTCATCACTGTCGATACTGACCGCGTTGCCTGCGATGGCGGCGGCGGCGCGTTGGGACATCCCAAAGTGTATCTCAACCTCGGCACGGAAGGACATGTCGAGTGTCCTTATTGCAGCCGGCTTTACAAGCTGCGTGAAGGCGCACACCCCGCGCACGCTCACTAGGGGCCGGCGATGAAGCAGCTGGGCGAAGGCTGGAACTGGCGCGACCTCGCGATCGGCGACAAGTTCACCACCTATGGTCGGACCCTGTTCGAGGCCGATCTCCTGAATTTCGTGACGCTCTGCGGTTTCTCCGAGGAGCTGTTCACGAACAAGGAATACATCAAGGAACACGCCCCGATGCGCGGCGGCCATCCGGTGCCGGGCGCGCTGGTCTATTCCATGGCCGAGGGGCTGGTGATCCCGACCACCCTGCAGGGCTCCGGTCTCGCCTTCCTGTCGATGGGCTTCGACATCAAGGGGCCGACCTACGTGAACGACACGATCCATGTCGAGATCGAGGTCACCGAGATCAAGCCGACCTCCAAGGACCCGTCGCGCGCGCTGGTCCGCACCACCAACCTTGTGAAGAACCAGAAGGGCGAGACCGTGCTGGTCTATACGCCCTTGCGCATGATGCAGGGGCGGTGATGGCCAAGGTCGCGGTCGAGCGGGACGGCAGCACCACGATCGTCTCGATCGACCGCTTCGCCGAAGCGCGCAACGCCGTCGATCCCGAGACCGCGATCCTGCTGCGCGAGGCTTTCCTCGCCTTCGATGCCGACGAGAGCCAGTCGGTCGCCATCCTCACCGGCCGCGGCGGCACGTTTTGTGCCGGCTACGATCTCAAGGTGGCGGCAAGCCGTGAAAGCCCGTCGGTGTTCGATCCGGCCGGGCCGGGCCCGATGGGGCCGACGCGGCATCTGCTGTCCAAACCGGTGATCGCTGCGGTCGAAGGCTATGCCGTGGCGGGCGGCCTCGAGCTTGCCCTGTGGTGCGACATGCGGGTCGCCTCCGAGAGCGCGAAGTTCGGCGTGTTCTGCCGCCGCTGGGGCGTACCGCTGATCGATGGCGGCACGGCACGCCTGCCGCGCCTGATCGGCCATAGCCGCGCCCTCGACATGATCCTGACCGGCCGCGAGGTGGGCGCGCGCGAGGCGTTCGACTGGGGGCTGGCCAACCGGCTGGTGCCCGAGGGCCAGGCGCTGGCCGAGGCCAAGGCGCTGGCCGCCGTGCTGGCCAAGTTTCCGCAGACCTGCCTGCGCTCGGATCGGCTGTCGTCCTACGAGCAGTGGTCGCTCGACCTGCCGGCCGCCCTGATCAACGAAGCGCGACACGGCATCCCGGCGCTCAAGGCCGAAACGCAGAAGGGGGCCGCTCGCTTTGCTGCCGGCAAGGGCCGCGGCGGCGATTTCGGAGAGATCTGATGAGCCTGCCCACCGACGCCGAAATCGCGCAATACCGCAACGACGGCGCCATCTGCCTGCGCGGCGCCTTCTCCGGCGACTGGATCGAGCGGCTGCGCGCGGCGGTCGACCAGGACATGAAGGTTCCCGGTCCGATGGTGCGTATCAACACGCCCAAGGATGCGCCGGGGCTGTTCTTCGTCGATTTCCAGTTGTGGCAGCGCCACCCCGAGGCCCGTGGCTTCGTCTATGAATCGCCGGCCCGCGAGATTGCCGCGCGCCTGATGGGCTCGACCGAGGTCGTCTACTATCACGACCATCTGCTGGTGAAGGAGCCGAGCACCCAGGAGCGCACGCCCTGGCATCACGACCAGCCCTACTACCCGATCGACGGCGAACAGATCGTCTCGCTGTGGCTGCCGCTCGATCCGGTCGATCGCGCGACCTGCGTCGAATATGTGAAGGGCTCGCACCGCTGGGGCCGCTGGTTCCAGCCCAAGTTCTTCAAGCAGGGGGGCGTCGATCTCGCCGTGCAGGACAGCCGCTTCGAGCCGCTGCCCGACCTCGACGCCGAGCGCGACCGTCACGAGTTCCTCGCCTGGGACATGGAGCCGGGCGACGTCATCGCCTTCCACGCGCTCACCTTGCATGGCGCCTCGGGCAATCGCTCGCCGTCGCGGCGTCGCCGTGCCTGGGCGACGCGCTGGTGCGGTGACGATGCGCGCTACGCGGCACGTGTCGGCCAGGTCTCGCCACCGCTCGAAGGCCATGGGCTGGTCCCCGGTGACCGCCTGGCCTGCACGATGTTCCCCAAAGTCTGGCCGCAGTAGAACGTCGAAAAGACAGGCGTTTCCGCGAATCCATTTCACTGTCGGTAATAGCCGCACAGACGGAAGGTCACGCCCGCGACGCCAGTGCTAGCTTCCCGCCAACGATACTGAGAGCGGGACGGGAACGATGCGGGCAACAGCGACGGGTGTGGTGTTGGCGTGCGCACTGCTGGCACAGCCGGCAGCGGCGCAGATTTCGGACAAGGTCGTCAAGATCGGCGTGCTGACGGACATGTCCGGCGCGTTCAGCGACCAGACCGGCCGCGGGTCGGTGCTGGGCGCCGAGCTGGCGGCCGAGGATTTCAAGAACCTGGTCGCCGGCGCAAAGATCGAGGTCGTGAGCGCCGACCATCAGAACAAGCCGGATATCGGCGCCACCATCGCAAAGCGCTGGTTCGATACCGAGCAGGTCGACGTCGTCGTCGATCTCGCGAGTTCGGCCGTGGCGCTGGCTGTGCAGGACATTGCGCGCGAGCGCAACAAGGTGGCGCTGTTCTCGGGCCCGGGCACGACCGAACTGACCGGCAAGTCCTGCTCGCCGAACGGCATTCACTGGACCTACGACACCTTCGCTACGGCCACCGCCACCGCGACGGCTTTGATGGATCAAGGTCTCGATACCTGGTTCTTCATCGGCGTCGACTATGCCTTCGGCCGCAACGCCGAAGCCGATGCCACGGCCGTGGTCAAGGCGCGCGGCGGCAAGGTGTTGGGCTCGGTGCGCCATCCCAGCAACACCGCCGACTATTCGTCGTACCTGCTGCAGGCCCAGGCCTCGGGCGCCAAGGTGATCGCCATCGCCAATTCCGGCCGCGATTTCGTGCAGCTCATGAAGCAGGCCAAGGAATTCGGCATGCTCGACGGCAAGCAGCACTTCGCCGCCATGGCCATCGCCCTGTCGGACATCAAGGCCCTCGGCCTCGATACCGCACAGGGCATGGTGCATGCCGAAGCCTTCTACTGGGACCTCAACGACGAGAGCCGGGCCTTTGCCAAGCGCTTCATGGCGCGGCGCGACGTGGCGCCGTCGCAGGCCCAGGCCGGCTCCTATTCGGCCGTGCTGAACTACCTGCGCGCCATCGATGCGACCAAGACCGACGAGCCGGGCAAGGTGCTGGCCCAGATGAAGGCCGGTCCGTTCAGCGACGCCTTCACGCCACGCGGTTATGTGCGCGCCGACGGACGCATGGTGCACGACATGTACCTGTTCCGCTCGCGCAAGCCGTCGGAGCCCAAGGGCGCCTGGGACCTCTACGATCTGGTGAAGACCGTCCCTGGCGACCAGGCGTTCCGCCCGATGGACAAGGGCGATTGCCCGCTGGTCACCAAGAACTGATCGCGCCATGGTGCCCGACATCTCGATCCTCGCTCGGCCGGCCGGCCCGTCGCCGGCCGCACTCGGCAGCGTCGAGTGGCCGATGATCCGGCCAGGGAAGGCGCGGGGTCCGCGCGCGGAGCCGATGACGCGGTACGAAAATCAGTCGATCGATCGCGTGTTTCGCATCATGGAGGTGCTCGGCCGCTCGCCGTACTACTACCGGCTGGCCGAGATCGCGCGCCGCTGCGAGCTGGCGCCGCCCACCGCCTTCCGTCTCCTGTCGGTGATGGCGCGGCTGGGCTACGTGAACAAGGATAGCGCGAGCGGCCGCTACGGTCTGGGATCGCGCCTCTATCGGCTGGCCCATCGCGAAACCCATCTGCGCAGCCTGGTGCGCCTGGCGCAGCCGCGGCTGCAGCATCTGTCGGCGCAGACCGGCGAGACGGTGCATGTCGGTGCGTTCGACGGTACCCAGGTCGTGATCCGCGGCCGGATCGCGGCGCCCAGCCGCTTCCGTCTGCCGACTCGCGTCGGCATGCGTCTCGATGCGCATGCGACGGCGCTGGGCAAGGCCATGCTGGCGGCACGGCCGCCGGCAGAAGTGGCCGACATCTTCACGAACCACGTGATGGCCAGTCACACGTCGCGCACGGTCTGCAGCCTTGCCGACCTCGAGAGCGAGCTCGCGGAGGCACGCAAGCGCGGCTACGCGACGAGCTGCGGCGAGCTGTTCGACGGTGTGCATTGCGTCGCCGCACCCGTCCTCAATTCACTGGGTCACGGCAACATCGCGGTCTCGGTCGGCGGACCAGCCGCGCAGATGACGCCGCGGCGCCTCGAGAAGTTCGGCCGGCTGGTGCGCAGCACGGCGGCGGCCATCCAGAAGTCGCTGCTGGGAACGGCCGAACGTATCGGCGATCTGAGATAGTCAGGAGTAGAGTGATGACGAGTTTTGTCCGGCGCAGCATCGATATCGCCACGGCACGCACGGCGGCAGAGGCGGCCGCCGCGAAAGCGGCCGAGCTGGGGCTGCGGATGACGGTCGTGGTGAGTGACGAGGCCGGTGTGCTGAAGCACGTCCACCGCATGGACGGTGCGTCGCAGCTTTCGGCGCAGATCGCCCAGGACAAGGCCTATACCAGCGCGGTGACCGGCATGCCGACGCACGCCTGGTACGACTTCATCAAGGACGACCCGCCGCTGCTGCACGGCATCGTGCATACGCCTCGCCTCACGATCTTCGGGGGCGGCTTCCCGATCCGCGAGGACGGCATGGTGGTGGGATCGATCGGCCTCAGCGGCGGGCATTATCGCCAGGACATGGAATGCGCCAAAGCCGGCCTGGCCGCGATCGGCGCGCCGATTCCCTGAGAGGTGCCGCGATGAACGAGGGAGCGCGCAAGCTGCGCGAACTGCTGGCCAAGCCGGAGCTGATCCTGGCGCCCGGTGCCTATGACTGCATCACGGCGCGCACCGTGGCGCGCGCGGGATTTCCCGCCTGCTACATGACCGGCTCGGGCACGGCCGCCGCGCTGGGCTATCCCGACTACGGCCTCGTGACCATGTCGGAGATGGCCGACAATGCCGGCCGCATCGCCGGATCGATCGAACTTCCGGTCATCGCCGACGCCGATACCGGCTACGGCAACGAGCTCAATGTCACCCGAACGGTGCGGGAGTACGAAAAGCGCGGCGTCGCTGCCCTTCATATCGAGGACCAGGACTTTCCCAAGAAGTGCGGCCATCTCGAAAAGAAGGCGGTCATTCCTCTCGACGCCTATCTGCCGAAAATTCGGGCGGCCGCCGCTGCCCGCCGCAACCGTGACTTCGTGATCATCGCCCGGACCGATTCGCGCGGCCTGCTGGGGCTCGACGAGGCGGTGCGGCGCGCCAATGCCGCGCTCGAGGCCGGCGCCGACGTGGCTTTCGTGGAGGCGCCGCAGACGTTGGAAGAGGTGGCGGCAGTGCCGAAGCTGGTGCGCGGCCCTTGCCTGCTGAACATCGTCTGGCGCGGCAAGACACCGGAAGTGCCGTTCGCCGACGCGGCGGCGATGGGTTACCGGATCGCGATCCTGCCCAGCATCCTCCTGAAGACGATCTACGGCATCGGCGATGCCGTACTGGCCGAGGCACAGCGGCTGGGCCGGCATCCCGTGCCGCCGGGCGACATCGACATCCGCGAAGGCTTTCGCCGCGTCGGTGCCGACGACTGGGATCGCATCAGCGAACAGTTTCGCGCGCCGTCCGCTTCAGAGACCAAGTGAGCCGTGACGATGGCGCGTCCTCGCACCATGTTCGAGAAGATCTGGCAGGATCATCTCATCCGGGAGGACGAGGACGGCGCCTGCCTGCTGTTCGTCGGCCGCCATCTCGCCCATGACGGGCTCTATCACGGGTTCAATTTCCTGGAAGGCCGTGGTCTCGCCCTCGCGCGCGCCGATCAGACCTTTGCTACGCCGGATCATGGCATTTCGACCCTGAGCCACCGCCTCGACGACATCGTCGATCCCGTGCAGCACCGCGTCGTCAAGGCCCTGCAGGACAATGCTGCGCGGCATGGCTTCACTCTGTTCGGGCTGGAGGATCCGCGGCAGGGGATCGTGCATGTCGTGGGACCCGAGCAAGGTTTGACCCAGCCGGGATTGCTGATCGTCTGCGGCGACAGCCATACATCGACCCATGGCGCGCTGGGCGCGCTCGCCTTCGGCATCGGCGCCTCCGAGGTCTGCCATGTGCTGGCGACGCAGACCTTGTGGCAGCGCAAGCCGCGGACCCTGCGCGTCACCGTCGACGGTGCCCGTCCGGCTGGCGTCACGGCCAAGGACGTGATCCTGGCGATCATCGCCCGGATCGGTGCCAACGGCGCCTCCGGCCACGTCATCGAGTATGCCGGTTCGACGATCCGTGACATGTCGATCGAGGAGCGATTGACGGTCTGCAACATGTCGATCGAGGCTGGCGCGCGGGCCGGCATGGTCGCACCGGACGACAAGACCTATGCCTTCCTGAAAGGCCGTCCCTTTGCGCCGACAGGCGATGCCTGGGCGTTGGCGGAAGCCCACTGGCGTTCGCTGCCAAGCGACGGTGGCGCAGTATTCGATCGCGAGGAACGGCTGGACGCGACGCTGTTCGCCCCCATGGTAAGCTGGGGCACCAATCCCTCCGAAGTCGCACCGATCACCGGCGTGGTGCCCGATCCGGCCGATGCTGCCGAAGAGACAGCGCGCGCCGCGATGCAACGCTCGCTCGACTATATGGGGCTCGCGGCGGGCATGCGCCTTGCCGACGTCGCGGTCGACCAGGTCTTCATTGGCTCCTGCACCAATGCGCGGATCGAGGATCTGCGCGCCGCCGCGGCGATCGCCCGTCAAGGTCGTGCCGTGGTGCCCGTGATGGTTTCGCCCGGCTCGACGCTGGTGAAACGGCAGGCCGAGGCGGAGGGGCTGGCGCAGATCTTTCGCGAGGCCGGCTTCGAGTGGCGCGAGTCGGGTTGCTCGATGTGCTGCGGCATGAACGGAGACCTGGTCGCGGCCGGCAAGCGCTGCGCATCGACGTCGAACCGCAATTTCCCCGGCCGCCAGGGGCCGGGCAGCCGCACGCATCTGGTCAGTCCGGCCATGGCGGCGGCCACCGCGCTCAGCGGCCGTCTCAGCGACCCACGCGATCTGATGGGGGCGGCATGAGCGCCGAGCCCTTCGTTGCCCTGACCGCTGTCGCGGCGCCGATCCACCGGCCCAACGTCGATACCGACCAGATCGCCCCGGTGCGTTTCCTGCGCCGCCCACGGGGAGAGGGCTACGGCACGGTGCTGTTCCACGATCTGCGGTTTCACGCCGACGGCACCGAGCGCGCCGACTTCGTCCTCAATCGTCCCGCATTTCGCGAGGCCCGCATCCTGGTGGCGGACGAGAATTTCGGCGTGGGATCGAGCCGTGAGCAGGCGGTCTGGGCGCTGGTCGATCATGGCATCCGGTGCGTCATCTCCGCGGGCTTCGGTGACATCTTCTTCAACAATGCGATCAATCACGGCCTGCTGCTCGTGCGCGAGCCGGCCGCGACACTCGCGGCAGTACGCCAGCAGCTCGACGCGGCGCCCGGCACGACGGTGGCGATCGATCTCGAGAGCCAGACCTGGCGACTTGGCGAGCAACCCGCCCGCCGTTTCGAGATCGAAGCCGCCCGCAAACGCCGTCTGCTGAGCGGGCTCGACGAGATCGACATGACGCGCCAGCTCGTCCGCGAGATCGATGCTTTCGAAGCGGGCTATCGCGCACGGCGCCACTGGCTGTTTCAAGTGACCTAAGCACGACCGAGAGACGACGGCAGAGAGAAATGGGGCGAGGAGAAGTGGGATGACCAAGGCCGAAGCCATCGCGCTGGAGGAATATCGCCGCGCGCACGTGCCGCTGTACAACGACCAGAAGCTGAAGCTCGGCGTGTTCGGCATCAACTGCAGCTACGGGCTCAACATCTCGCATGCGCCCACCACCTACAAGGTGAGCTGGGAGCATACGTCGGCGATCGTGAAACGGGCCGATGCCATGGGCTTCGAGCTGGCCCTGCCGGTCGCACGCTGGCGCGGTTTCGGCGGCACGACCGACTTCAACGGCGAATCGTTCGAGACCTATACCTGGGCGGCGGGGCTGGCTCAGGCGACGAAGAACATCATGGTCGCCGCGACCTCCCATGTGCCCACGGTCCATCCCATCGTCGCGGCCAAGCAGGCGGTGACCATCGACCATATCTCCAACGGCCGCTTTGCCCTTAACCTGGTGATGGGTTGGTTCACACCGGAAATGGAGATGTTCCACGGCAGCCAGCGCGCGCACGACGATCGCTACCGCTACGGCGCCGACTGGCTGAAGGTCGCCAAGCGCCTGTGGACCGAGGAGGAGCCGTTCGATTTCGACTCCGAGCATTTCCACATCAAGCAGGCCCAGGCCCATCCCAAGCCGATCCAGAAGCCGCACCCGGTGTTGATCAATGCCGGCCATTCGCCGGCGGGCATGGACTTCACCGCCCGCGAAGTCGATTTCAGCTTCGTCGGTTTCGACAGCGTCGAAGCGGTGAAGAACGTCGCCGCCCGGGTGCGCGACAAGGCGCGGACCGACTACAAGCGCGAGATCGGTGTCTGCACCTCGGCGCTCGTCGTATGCCGCGAGACCGAAGCCGAAGCGCGGCAGGTCTATCGCAGCATCATCGAGCATGGCGACTGGGTCGCCGCCGACAATCTGATGAAGGTCCTGGGCATCGAGAGCCAGTCCTTCAACGACCGCATCCAGAAGTATCGCGAGCGCTATGTCGCGGGATGGGGCACCAATCCGATCATCGGCACGCCCGAGCAGGTCACCGAGCAACTCGCGCAGGTCTCGGCCGCCGGGGTCGACGGCATGGTGTTCGGCTTCCTCGACTACAACGAGGAGCTCAAATATTTCGACAGCGCGGTCATGCCGCTGCTGCGCCAGGCGGGGCTGCGCAAGTAGATGAGCACGACGACGACAGGCCGGCTCGCCGGCAAGCGGACAGTGATCACCGGGGTGACCGGCGGCATGGGGCGTGTCGCCTGCCGCATGTTCTGCGAGGCCGGTGCGCGGGTGATCGGCAGCGATCTCGACGAAGCCGTTGGGCGGGGCCTGGAGGAAGAGCTGGGAGCGGCCGGCCACGACTTCACCTTCAAGGCCGCCGACGTAACCTCGGAAGCCGAGGTCGAAGCGCTGGCAGGCTTCGTGCGCCAGCGTTGGGACGGCCTCGACGTGCTCTACAACAACGCCGGCATCATTCTCGGCAAGCCCCTGCTCGGGACCACGGTCGAGGAGTGGGACCGGCTGCACGCCGTCAACACCCGTTCGGTATTCCTGGCGATTCGCGCCTTCGCGCCGCTGATGGGGGCGGGGGGCTCGATCGTCAACATATCGTCCGGCGGCGGTGCGCGGGCGATGCGCAACATGTCGGCCTACGGTTCGTCGAAGGCGGGCGTGATCCTGCTGACCAAGGTGGCGGCGCTCGAACTGGCGCCCGACATCCGGGTCAACGCGATCCTGCCGGGCACGATCGACACGCCGATGCCGCGCAACTTCATCTCGCGCGTCCCGGCGGGTGGGGAGCGCGAGGCGGCCTGGCAGGCGCTGGGGGATGGCCGGCCCTTGAAACGCGTCGGCCTGCCGGAGGAGGTGGTGCCACTCGCGATCTTTCTCGCGAGCGACGAAGCGTCGTTCATCACCGGCGTCGATTACTTCGTCGACGGCGGCCGCGCGGCCGCCTGATCGCTCCTGCGATCGGCGCGGCGACGGTTAAGGCACCAGCACGGCCTTGCCGACGACGGTGCGCTCCTCGATCAGCTTGAAGCCTTTGACCCAGTCGGCGAGGTCGAAGGTCGCGGCCACCGTGGCCTTGAGCTTGCCCTCGACGAACCAGCGGGTCATTTCCGTCTGCGCCGCGGCAACCATGGCGCGGCGCTTGGCGAGCGCCGCCGCCTCCTTGGGCGAGGGGGCAGCCTTGCCGCCCCAGCCATTCCAGTAGCCGTAGTAGAAGCCGATCACGGTCGCATTCTTGACCAGCAGGATGTTGGCCGGGATCTGGGGAATGGTGCCGCTGGCGAAGCCCATCGGGATGATGCGGCCCTCGGGCGCCACGCAGCGCAGCGACGCATCGAAGGCCGAGCCGCCAACCGGATCGTAGATCACGTCGGCGCCGCGGCCGCCGGTGAGGTCCAGCACCTTGGTGCGAATGTCTTCCTTGCGGTAGTCGATCAGATGGTCGGCGCCGGCCTCCTGAGCCGCCTTGAGCTTGTCGGCGCCGCCCGCGCTCGCGATCACCGTCGCGCCCATCGCCTTGCCGATTTCGATCGCCGTGAGGCCCGAGCCGCCGCCCGCGCCATGCACCAACAGCACTTCGCCGGGCTGGATGGCCGCCTTCCACCGCAGGGCTCCGTAGGCCGTGGGGTAAAGCGTCGGGAAGTTGGTCGCTTCGGCGTAGGGCAACTGTTCCGGGATTGGAATCAGGTTGGCCGCGGTGGCGACGGCATACTCGGCGAAACCGCCCTGGCTGACGCCGGTGGCAACGCGATCGCCGACGGCGACATTGGTGACGCCCTCACCCAATGCCACGATGTGGCCTGCGAGTTCGTTGCCCGGCACGTAGGGCATCGGCGGCTTGTTCTGGTGCTTGCCCTGCACGCCCAGCATCACCGCGAAGCTCACGCCGGCCGCCCGGACCCTGATCAGTACCTCGCCGGCCTTCGGCACGGGCTGCGGAATGTCCTCGACCTTCAGGCTGTCGATGGGACCGTAGGCGTGACAGACCAGCGCGCGCATCGTCGTTCCTCTATTTCCAAATTACTTCTTGAAGGCGCCGTGCCGGCCTTCGCCCTGGGCGAAGCGGGCCGCGCCGGATTGCGACTCCTTGCGTCGCGCGTCCAGCGACAGCTCCATCTCGCGGCGGATCGCGGACGCCTGGTCGCGATCGAAGCTCTCGTAGGCCGACTGGCGATCCGAGGTCATGGCGATCGGCGGGAAGCCGGCGATCTGGCGGGCGAGCTGCTCGGCCTCGGCGCGGGTCGTACCGCGCGCGACCTTGCGGGTGGCAAGGCCGATGGCAATCGCCTCGTCGGCGCCGATCGCGCGGCCGGTCAGCAGCATGTCCATGGCCCGACCCTGGCCCACGATGCGGGGCAGGCGCACGGTGGTGCCGTCGCTCATCGGCACGCCCCAGCGGCGCGAGAAGACCCCGAAGGTCGCCGTCTCATCGACGATGCGGATATCGCAGAACAGGGCCACGCCCAGGCCGCCGGCGCAGGCATGGCCCTCGACGGCCGCGATCACCGGCTTCGACAGGGGCGCCCGCAACGGGCCGTCGTCGCTGCCGGCCCAGGGAAAATAGTCCGTCCCGCCGCCCAGCTCCTTGAGGTCGGCGCCGGCACAAAAGGCACCGCCGGCCCCCGTCAGGACGGCGACCCGCGCCTCGGGGGCGGCTTCGAAGGCATGCAGCGCGTCGGCCAGAGCATGGGCGGCCTCGTTGTCGAGGGCGTTCTTCGCCTGAGGCCGGTTGATGGTGATTGTCGTGACCGGACCCTGGGTCTCGACGACGATCTTCGGGGTGCTCATCGCCCCGTCTTAGCGAACCGTGGCCAATTCGTCTTCAAGCTGGGCGTTGGACCGCCTCGGTGTGCGGAAGTACCACCAGTTTTTCTCAGGCGTCCATCTCTCCTTGCGTGCCGTGCCGTGGCCCCAGACGCAGCGCTTGAAGTCGCGCGTTGCGGTCAGGAAGGTCTCGTCGGCCTTGTCGAGTTTCAGCGCGTGCTCGCCCATCTCCTCGCGGCTGAACATCGGCAGGGCTTCGAGGATCAGCTCCCGCACGTCGACGTCGTTCAGCCAGTTGTCGAGGTCGAACGAATAGCCCTTGCCATCGAGGTCGGCGGTGAAGGCGACCCACTGGTCGATCAGATCGCAGAGGTCGGCGACGTCGGGCGGGCCAGGCGGCGGTGGTTTCATTCGCGGCCCCGTTCGGCCTGTCGGCGATAGTAGCGCTCGCCGTCATTGGGTTTGAAGAAGGTGCGGATGACGCCATTGGGGTTGAAGGCGATGAAGGCGCCGGTCTGCTTGTCGAAGCGCGTCGTCACGCCGTCGCTGCGCACCGTCTCCAGGATCGGGCCGCCGACCTTTGCGTCGCGCAGGAGCTGGGCCTGACGCAGATAGTCCTGCTTGGTGATGCGGCCGAACTCCGCGCCGTGCTTCTCGTAGTGTTCTTCGAGGCGTCGGGAATCGGCAAAGCCTACGCTCAGCCCCCAGCCGCCGCCTCCCGAGGCCGAATCGCGTGCTTCCGCCACCGGTGCGGTGCGCGCTGCCTCGCCTGACCCGCGTTCAGCGACGTGGGACCAGTAAAGAAAGATCGCGAGTGCTGCCAGGGCCGCCGTGAGCAGACGACGCCACGGCAGGCCGCCGGTGCGGACGTTCATGGCGCTATTGTGCGCCACCCTTGAACCACCGCGCAATCATGCGGCGTTCAGCATCGGTGATGTTGGTCAGGTTGCCGGGCGGCATGACCCGCGAGGCGGCGGCCTGCTGGTTGATAGCGGCGGCCATGGCATGGATCTGGGTCGGCGTCTCCAGCAGGATGCCCTTGGGGGGTGCCTGGAAGCCTTCCTGCGTTGGCTTGGCGGCATGGCAGGAAACGCAGCGCGCCTGAATGATGGGCTGCACCTGGTCGAAAGCGACCGGACCGCCGCCGTCGGCGCTGGGCCGCGGCAGGGCGAGCAAGGCGGTGAAGGCAATGAAGACGAAACCCATCGCCAGGACCAGCGGGTTGGCATTGCCCTTGTGGCGCTGGACGAACCAGACGCGGATCAAGGCGCCGGCCACCGAGATCAGGATCAGCAGGACCCAGTTCCACTCGTGGCCGTAGAGACCGGCATAGTGGTTGCTGATCATGGTGAACAGCACCGGCAGGGTGAAGTAGGTGTTGTGCACCGAACGTTGCCGGCCCATCAGGCCGAACTTCGGATCGAGCGGCCGGCCTTCCTCCTTGGCCTTCACCAGCTCGCGCTGTCCCGGAATGATCACGAAGTAGACGTTCAGCACCATGATGGTGCCCAGCATGGCGCCGAAATGGATGTAGGCGCCGCGGCCGGAAAAAATGTGGCAGAGCGCCCAGGCGGCGGCGATGCAGTAGAGGAACAGCAGTCCGCCCAGGACGGCGTCATCCTGGCCGAAGGCCGAGCGGCAGAGCCAGTCGTAGACCAGCCAGCCCAGCACCAGGAAGCCGAGCCCGATGGCGATGGCGGCCGGCTTGCTGAGCTCCATCACTGCGGGGTCGATCAGGGCGACCTCCGCCCCGTAGTAATAGACGAGACAGAGCAGGAAGAAGCCGGTGATCAGCGTCGTATAGGCTTCCCACTTGAACCAGTGCAGCTCCGGCGGCAGGCGCTCGGGCGCCAGGCTGAATTTCTTGGCGGTGTAGAAGCCGCCGCCATGGACTGCCCAGACCTCGCCGCCGATTCCCTTGGCGATATCGGCCGGATCGAGCGGTTTCTGCAGGTGGTTGTCCAGCCAGATGAAGTAGAAAGACGCCCCGATCCAGGCAATGCCTACGATCATGTGAGCCCAGCGCAGCAGCAGATTCAGCCAGTCGACGAAAAACGCAGCGTCCATGCTCCCTCGTAGCGCCTTGCCGGGCAGGGCCTCAAGGCGGTAAATCGCCCGGTCGCAGTGATTAGAACGAATTCAAGGGGAAATGACATGACGGCTTTGGACCTTCCGGCGGGTGTTTCGATCGACGGCGCGATCAAGCCCGGCTTCGAAAAGGTGCTCACCAAGGACGCCGTCGCCTTCCTGGCCGACCTGCAGCGCAAGTTCAATGCCCGCCGCGAGGAGCTGCTGGCGGCCCGCGTGGAGCGCCAGAAGCGCCTCGACGCCGGCGAGAAGCCCGACTTCCTGGCCGAGACGGCCAAGATCCGCGAGAGCGACTGGACGGTCGCGCCGCTGCCCCAGGACATCCTGGACCGCCGCGTCGAGATCACCGGGCCTGTCGATCGCAAGATGATCATCAACGCGCTGAACTGCGGCGCCAACGTCTTCATGGCCGACTTCGAGGATGCCTCGACGCCGACCTGGGCCAACATGGTCGAGGGCCAGTTCAATCTCGCCGACGCGGTGCGCCGCCAGATCGACTATGTCGATCCCAACAGCGGCAAGTCCTACAAGCTGAACGAAAAGACCGCCGTGCTGTTCGTGCGGCCGCGCGGCTGGCATCTGCTCGAGAAGCACATGACGGTCGACGGCCAGCCGATGTCAGGCTCGCTGTTCGATTTCGGCCTCTACTTCTTCCATAACGCCAAGGAAGCGCTGGCCCGCGGCACCGGCCCCTATTTCTACCTGCCCAAGATGGAGAGCCATCTCGAGGCACGGTTGTGGAACGACGTGTTCGTCCATGCCCAGGATGCGCTCGGCGTGCCGCAGAAGTCGATCAAGGCCACGGTGCTGATCGAGACCATCCTCGCCACGTTCGAGATGGACGAGATCCTGTGGGAGCTGAAGGATCACTCGGCGGGCCTCAACTGCGGCCGCTGGGACTACATCTTCTCCTTCATCAAGAAGTTCCGCGAACAGGAGTGGGCGGTGCTGCCGGATCGCGGCACGGTCGGCATGACCTCGCACTTCCTGCGCTCCTACAGCCAGCTCGTCATCAAGACCTGCCATCGCCGCGAGGTGCATGCGATGGGCGGCATGGCGGCGCAGATTCCGATCAAGAACGACCCCAAAGCCAACGACGAGGCGATGGGCCGCGTCCACGCCGACAAGAAGCGCGAGGCCGGTGACGGCCATGACGGCACCTGGGTGGCGCATCCCGGCCTCGTGCCGATCGCCAAGGCCGAGTTCGACGCGGTGATGAAGGAAGCCAACCAGATCGCCCGCAAGCGCCAGGACGTGAACGTCACGCCGGCCGATCTGATCCAGATGCCGTCGGGTCCCAAGACCGAGGCCGGCCTACGGCAGAACGTGGCGGTCGGCATCGGCTACGTCGAAGCCTGGCTGCGCGGCATCGGCTGCGTACCGCTGTTCAACCTGATGGAAGACGCCGCCACCGCCGAGATCAGCCGCGCGCAGGTCTGGCAGTGGGTGCGCCACAACCAGAAGCTCGACGACGGCCGCGCCATCACCAAGGAGCTGGTGCGCGAGATCGTGCGCGAGGAGAACGACAAGGTGAAGGCGCAGATGGGCGACGACGCCTACGGCAAGGGCCGCTACGAGGATGCCGCCCAGCTGATGATCGACCTGGTCGAGCAGCCGCAGTTCTACGAATTCCTGACCCTGCCGGCGTACGATCGCATCATCGCCGACGAAAAGAAGGCTGCGGCCTGAGGGAAGAACGATGGTCAACACGGTCTATGACGTCACATCGGCCGGCAAGGCCGACGCACCGGCGATCGGTGCTCCGGGTCGCGCCTGGCTGGCCTATGGCGGCTTGAAGAAGCTCACCGACGACACGCTCGCCGTGCTGAACGGCGTCGGCATCGGCCGCGGCGACCGTGTCGCCATGGTCGTGCCCAACGGGCCCGAGATGGCCTCGTCGTTCATCGCCGTGGCGTCGGGAACGACCTCGGCACCCTTGAACCCGGCCTATCGCGATGAAGAGTTCGAGTTCTACCTCGAAGATCTCAAGCCCAAGGCCGTGATCGTGCAACAGGGCATGGACAGCCCCGTGCGGGCGGTTGCCAGCAAGGTCGGCGTGCCGATCGTGGAGCTGGTGCCGACGGCCGATGCGCCCGCGGGCACCTTCACGCTCGATGTCTCGGCGTTGAAGCCTGCCAAGGCAGCCAAGCCCGGAACGTCGGTGGGCGAGGAGATCGCCCTTGTGCTGCATACGTCGGGCACGACGGCGCGGCCCAAGATCGTGCCGCTGTCGACGGCCAACCTCGCGGCTTCGGCACGCCACATCGGCAAGTCGCTGGAGCTTACGCCGGCCGACCGTTGCCTCAACATCATGCCGCTGTTCCACATCCACGGCCTGATCGCGGCGACCTTGTCGTCGCTGGCGGCCGGCGCCTCGGTGTCATGCACGCCGGGCTTCAATGCGCTGCGCTTCTTCGCCTGGCTCGAGGACGTGAAGCCGACCTGGTACACGGCGGTTCCGACCATGCATCAGGCGATCCTCGGCCGCCTGCGCAGCCATGCGGAAGCGGCCAAGGCCGCCAAGCTGCGCTTCATCCGCTCCTCGTCGGCCTCGCTGCCGCCGCAGGTGATGGCCGAGCTCGAAGCAGCCTTCGACTGCCCGGTGATCGAGGCCTACGGCATGACCGAGGCCAGCCATCAGATGGCGTCGAATGCGCTGCCGCCCGGCAAGCGCAAGCCGGGCGCAGTCGGTCTGGCGGCCGGTCCGAAGATCGCCATCATGGACGATGCCGGCCACATGCTGCCGCAGGGCACGATCGGCGAGGTGGTGATCCAGGGGCCGAACGTGACGGCGGGCTATGACAACAACCCGGACGCCAACCTCAAGGCCTTTGCCGACGGCTGGTTCCGTACCGGCGACCAGGGCCGCTTCGACGAGGATGGCTATCTGTTCCTCACCGGCCGCTTGAAGGAGATCATCAATCGCGGCGGCGAGAAGATCAGCCCGATCGAGATCGACGTCATCCTGATGGACCACCCGGCGGTCGAGCAATGCGTGACCTTCGCCATCCCGCATCCCAAGCTGGGAGAAGAAGTCGGCGCTGTCGTCGTGCTGCGCAGTGGTACCGAGTGCACGGAACGCGAGCTGCGCGACTTCGTGGCCAAGCACGTCGCCGACTTCAAGGTGCCGCGCAAGGTCGTGTTCGTGAGCGAGATCCCCAAGGGCGCGACCGGCAAGCTGCAGCGCATCGGCCTTGCTGCCAAGCTCGGCCTCGGTGAAGCAACCGCGTAAGCGAGAGGAAGCCCGTGACCTCGATTTGCGTTTTCGGCGCCGGCGCCATTGGCGGCCTGATGGCCGCCAAGCTCGAAATGGCGGGCACGCCGGTCACGGTGGTGGCGCGTGGACCGCACGGCGACGCCCTGCGCAGCAAGGGGCTGACGCTCGTGAGCGAGGGCACGGAGTCCGTCACGCGCCCGCGCGTGGCAACCGATCCCAGGGAGATCGGGCCGCAGGACTACCTCGTGCTGACCTTGAAGGCGCACTCCCTGCTGCCGGCCATGGCGCAGCTCGAGCCGCTGATCGGACCCAACACGACCATCGTCGCGGCAATCAACGGCGTGCCCTGGTGGTACACCTACAAGCTGGGCGGCGACTTCGACGGCCGCCGTGTCGAAGCGGTCGACCCCGAAGGCAAGGTGTCGGCCGGGCTGCCGCCGACGCAGGTGATCGGCAGCATCGTCTATCCCGCCGCCGACGTCGTCGAGCCGGGGGTCATCGAGCACACCTATGGCGATCGCTTCTCGCTGGGCGAGCCCGACGGCAGCCGCAGCGCGCGGGCGACGCATTTTTCCGAACTGCTGATCAAGGCCGGACTCAAAGCGCCGGTACGGCCGCGCCTGCGCGACGAGCTCTGGATCAAGCTCTGGGGCAACATGGCCTTCAATCCGCTGAGTGCGCTCACGACGGCGACGCTCGACCGGTTGATCGCCGAGCCGGGTACGCATGCGGTCTGCCGCGCGCTCATGGTCGAGGGGCAACAGGTCGCCGAGAAGCTCGGCGTGAAGTTCGCGATCGGCGTCGACAAGCGCATTGCCGGCGGCGCCGAAGTGGGGGCCCACAAGACCTCGATGCTGCAGGATCTCGAACGCGGCCGCCCGCTCGAGATCGAGGCGCTGCTTGGCGCGGTGGTCGAGATGGCGGAGTGGGTCGGCGTCGACATGCCGATCGGCCGCGCCGTGCTGGCGTTGGTTCGCCAGCGCGCCGCGATGCGCTGAGAGGGAGACCGTCATGGACGAGAAAATCGATCTCGTCTTCGACCCCGACAACGAGCGCGCGGCCAGCTACGTGCGCGACCGCCTCTCGATGTTCAATTCGAGCCGGACGGGAAAATCCGACTACTATCCCTGCTACATCTTCCTGAAGGGCGAGAAGAGCGAAACCCTCGGCGGTCTGCTGGGCTATATCTGGAGTGACTGGCTCTTCATCTCGATCCTGTGGGTCGACGAGGCGCTACGCGGCAAGGGCCATGCGACGCGCTTGATGGATGCCGCCGAGGACTACGCCCGCTATCGCAACTGCCATTCGGCGTTTCTCGACACCCACACATGGCAGGCCCGGCCGTTCTACGAGCGGCGTGGCTACGAGCTCTTCGCCACGCTCGACGATTTCCCGCCCGGGCATCAAAAGTTCTTCCTGAAGAAGAGACTGACGCCTTAATTCCTCATTCCGTGCCCTGAAGCTCGGCTCGGACGGCGGCCGACGAGTGGGCGAAGAGGCGCTTGGCGGCGGCTTCGGCGGCATCGGCGTCGCCGGCGCGGATCGCCTGCTCGATGACGCGCCAGTCCCTGGCGGCTTCCCGGCGGCGCTCGGCCTTGAGGAAGCTGGTGGCGCGTCCTCGGATCATCCGCCAGCTGCTGATCTCCGACAGATGCTCGTAGAGTGCGGGCAGCCGGCCATTGCCGCTGGCCTTGACCAGCAGGGTCTGCGCCGCGATGGATCGCTCCGAAAAAGCCTGCGCGGGCGTGTCGGGATCGGTGGCCAGCCGCTCCATCTCGGCGGTCAGCGCCGCCAGCTCCTCGCGCGGCGCCGCCGGATCGAGCGCGCAGTTGCGGGCGGCAATCGCCAGCAACGCCGTCCTGATCTCGTACAAATGGAAGACGTCGTCCTTCGCGAAAGGGGCGACGCGCGCCCCGAAGCGGGGGACCTGCTCGACATAGCCAAGCTTGGCCAGAGCAATCAGCGCCTCGCGCACCGTAGCGCGGCTTACCGCGTGCTCGTCCGCCAGCGCGAATTCTTTCAGGCGTTCACCCGCCGGCAGGCGGCCGGACATGATGTCTTCGAGAATCCGCTCGGCCAGGAGGTCCGGCAGGGATTTGACGGTCTTGCCGAGGGGAATCGGCTTTCGAGAGGGGGTGGAAGGCACTGCGCGACCCTAGCACAGCTCTGTTGTATTGATTATTGTCAGACAATCGACAATCTGGCAAAGACGATTACAGAACGGGAGGACCGAATGACCGCGCTACAGGTGAAGGCACTTGGCTACGCCCTGGGGGCCGAGGTGACGGGAGTGGATTTGCGGCGGCCGCTCGAGCCCGCGCTGCTGGAGGCCCTCAACGAGGCCTGGCTGCGCCATCTGGTGCTGGTATTCCCCAGGCAGAACCTGTCCACCACGGAGCAGATCGCCTTTTCCCGGTGCTTCGGCGAGCTGGACAAGCACGAGTTCCAGCCGCGCTACACGCATCCCGACCATCGCGAGATCCTGCTGGTCACCAACAAGCCCATCGACGGCAAGCCGTCCGATACAAGGAACACCGGCCGCAACTGGCATACCGACCTCACCTTCACGTCCCGGCCGGCGAAGGGAGCGCTGCTGCTGTGCCGCGAGAAGCCGCCGGTCGGCGGCGACACGATGTTCGCCAATATGTACCTGGCCTACGAGACGCTGAGCCCGCGCCTGCGCGCCTTCATCGAGGATATGGAGGCGATCCACGATGCCTCGCTGGTCAAAGGGCTGGATCAGCGCGACCCCGAGCAGGTCGCCGAACTAAAGCGCCGCAATCCGCCGGTGGCGCACAGGATCGTGCAGGTTCATCCGGAGACCGGTCGTAAGTCCCTGCTGGTGGGGCAGCGGATCCGCGGCATCATCGGCCTCACCGACGCGGAGAGCGCGGCCTTGCTGGGGTTCCTCAACGACCACGCGCAATCGCCGGAGTTCGTCTATCGCCACCGCTGGTCTGTCGACGATCTCGTGATGTGGGACAACCGCTGCACGCAGCACGTCGCGCTGCCGGATTTCGACCAGCGCCAGCCGCGCCTGATGCTGCGCTGCTCGCTGCAGGGCGAGGCCACCGGCCGTGTCCTCGAACCGGCCGCCGCGCGCACCGACGATCGCGAAGCGCTGATGCAGGTGCTGGCCGCCGTGGCCTGACCAACCAGAACCGGAGGAAGCACATGACGACGAGACGTGGCCTCATGCAGGGCCTCGTGCACGGTATGGCGGCCTCTGCCGCCGTTCTGGCCGGCAGCCGATCAGCCTTCGCAAGGCCCGATTATCCGACGAAGCAGGTCAAGGTGATCGCGCCCTTCGCTCCAGGCGCCGCCACCGACACCTGCGCACGCATCGTCGCGCAGCGGCTGGGCGAACGATGGGGCAAGCCGGTGATCGTGGAGAACAAGGTCGGGGCATCCGGCGCGATCGGGGCGGCGGCTGTCGCGCAGGCCACCCCCGACGGCCACACCCTGCTGCTGGGAACGATCGGCACGAGCGCCACCAACGCCCACCTCATGCCCAACATGCCCTACGACACGCTGAACGACTTCACGCCGATCAGCCTTTTCGCCACCGTGGCGATGCTCGTGGTGGTCCATCCGAGCCAGCCCATTCACTCGATCGCCGAGCTGGTCGCTTACGCCGAGAAGAACCCCGGCAAGCTCAATTGCGGCACGGCGGGCATCGGCTCGTCGCCGCATCTCGCGGCCTTGCTGTTCGAGAGCCTCGCCAAGGTGCGTTTCGAGCATGTAGCCTATGCCGGTGTCGCTCCGATGATTCCCGATCTGCTGCAGAACCGCGTGAATGTCTCGCTGGGGGACGCGAGCTCGTTCCTGCCGCATGTCCGCAGCGGCGCCCTGAGGGCGATCGGCGTCACGACGGCCACGCGCTTTGAAGGCCTTCCCGAGGTGCCGACGGTCGCCGAGGCCGGCGTCAAAGGCTACGAGGCGTCGGCCTGGTACGGTGTTCTCGGTCCTGCCAGGATGCCCGCCGACATCGTGAGCAAGCTCAGCGGCGACATCGGCGCCATTGCCCGCTTGCCGGAGGTCAAGCAGCAACTGGCGCCGCTTGCCGCCGTCACGGTAGGCAGCACGTCGGCCGAGTTCGCGGGCTTCATCCGCACGGAGTACGATCGCTGGGGCAAGCTGATCCGCGACAGCGGGGTGCAAGTAAAGCCAAGCTAGCTGGGTATCTTCGCCCTGCCAGCACGCCGCGACGCCGTCGTCTAGACGGCAAGCTCCTTCAGACGCTTCTGCAGCGACAGGAGATCCCACCAGCTTTGCCGCTTGCTGGCCGGCGTGCGCAACAGATAGGCGGGATGGAAGGTCGGCAGGGTCGGCACCTCGGTGCCGTCGTCGAGGCGGAGCGTCGTCCATTTGCCGCGCAGCCGCGTGATGCCCTCGGTCGTGTCGAGCACGGCCTTCACGGCGGTGCCGCCGGCCAGCACCAGGAGCTTGGGCCGCGCGAGCTCGATATGGCGGCGGGTGAAGGCGAGGCAGATCGCCTGTTCCGCCAAGGTGGGCGTGCGATTGCCGGGCGGACGCCAGAAGAGAATGTTGGTGATGTAGAGGTCGCGCTCGCGGCTCATGCCGATGGCGTCGAACATGCGGTCCATGAGCTGGCCGCTGACGCCGACGAACGGCTTGCCCAGGCGATCCTCGTCGGCGCCGGGCGCCTCGCCCACGATCATCACCGGGGAGCCGACGACGCCGTCGGCGAACACGGTGTTCTTGGCCGTACGCTTTAGCGCACAGCCTTCGAAGGCGCGTACGGCGACCTCGAGCTCGGCGATGCTGGTCGCCTGGCGCGCCACTTCGCGCGCATCCTCGACCAGCTGCGGCGATTCGAGCGGCACCGGCGGACGCGGCTGCAGGATAGGCGCAGGCCGCAAAGGTGTCGGGGCCTGCGGTGCGGCGGTCGCGGGGCCGGCAGGGACCGCGGTGGGCGGCACTGGCACGGCAGCGGCAGGCGGCGGCAAGGCGAAGCGGTCGATCGCCTCCTCGCCGATCGCCTCGTCGAGCCCCTGCTCGACATACCAGCGCAGGAGGGCGGCCGCTTCGTTGGGTGCCAGCGACAGCTCCGTCATGGCGGGCTGTTCACGATCAAGAGCCTCACGCCCCATTCCTCATGACAGGCGCCTCAGGAAGGCCCCGAGGATCGGCGCCCAGAGGGCGGCATCGGCGTGGCTCGCCATATGGCCCTTGTCGGTGGGCAGCTCGACATAGGTGACGTCGATCCCGGCCTTGCGCATGTCGCTGACATAGGCCGGCGACAGCGCGATGTCGAACAGCTTGTCGGTCGGCGACTGCACATAGAGGATCTTGGTGCCCTTGAGCTTGGCGTAGTCGCCGGTGACGTCGATCGTACCGATCGCCTTGCGCAGCACGACCATCGAATGGCCGTCATAGATCTTCGACCAGGCCTGAGCGTTGGCGCGGATCGCCGCCTCGCGGGCCTTGGGATCGGGCATGGTCTCGGCCAGGATCTCGTTCTGGCCGTAGCTCATCAGGGTCTCGAAGCGGATCTCCTCGAGCGTGCGCGCGATGCCGCCATTGTCGTAGTACCAGCCGCCGTTCCAGTTGGGATCAGACGCCAGCCGCGCCTGCAGGCTCTCCAGCCGGTCCAACCCGCCCGGGGAGCGCGGCGCCGTGACCGACGGCACGATCGCCTTCATGAAGCCGGGATACGAGGCGGCCCACTGGAACGACTGGAATCCGCCCATCGAAGGGCCGATCACCGCCACCAGGCTCTTCAGTCCGAGCGAATCGACCAGCAGCTTCTGGCTGGCCACGATGTCGCGCATCGTGATGTCGGGGAATGTCGGGCCGTAGGGCTTGCCGGTGCGGGGATCGGTACAGTTCGGTCCGGAACTGCCATGCGCCGAACCGAGCGCGTTCACCGAGACGACGAAATGGCGGTTCGTGTCGATCGCCTTGCCGGGGCCGATCAGGCCGTCGAACCAGCCGGGCGATCCCTCGGGAACGCCCCGTCCTTGCTTGCCCGGCGCATTTTTGCCCGCTGCGTGATGGCTCGATGTGTAGCCATGGACCACGAGAATGGCGTTGTCCTTCGCCGGCGCGAGGCTGCCGTAGGTCTCGTAGGCGAGCTCGAGAACAGGCAGTGTGACGCCGCTTTCGAGCCGGAAATCCCGGGCAGAAAAGGTCTTGCTCTCGATTCCGGTCAACTCTGCCACGGGAATTCCCCCTTTGAGCGGGTGGCGATCCTGCCCCCGACAGGCTATCTAGAATCGAAGGATCGCCGTCGTACAGACGGGCGTCCACCGGGAAAAGGCACTGCAGAGCGAGACAGGTATGACGCGCGAGGCGATGGAATATGACGTTGTGGTCGTGGGCGGCGGCCCGGCGGGGCTGTCGGCGGCGATCCGCCTGAAGCAGCTTGCTGCCGAGCGCAACCATGAAGTGTCGGTCTGCCTCATCGAGAAGGGCTCGGAGATCGGCGCCCACATCCTGTCGGGCGCCGTGGTCGACCCGATCGGCATCAACGAGCTCATTCCCGACTGGAAGGAAAAGGGCGCGCCGCTCGAGACCCAGGTCACCGACGACCAGTTCCTGTTCCTGACCAAGGGCGGCTCCTACCGCTTCCCCAACTTCCTGCTGCCGCGGCTGATGAACAACCACGGCAACTACATCGTCAGCTTGGGCGACGTCTGCCGCTGGCTCGGCCAGCAGGCCGAGGCGCTGGGCGTCGAGATCTATCCGGGCTTCGCAGCCGCCGAGGTGCTCTACAACGACGACGGCTCGGTGAAGGGCGTCGCCACGGGCGACATGGGCATCGGCAAGGACGGCCAGCACAAGGACAGCTACACGCCGGGCATGGAGTTGCATGCTAAGTACACCTTGATCGCCGAGGGTGTGCGCGGCTCGCTGGCCAAGCAGCTGATGGAAAAGTTCGACCTGCGCGACGACGTCGATCCGCAGAAGTTCGGGATCGGCCTCAAGGAACTCTGGCAGGTCGATCCGGCCAATTTCCGCAAGGGCCTGGTCGTGCATTCCCAGGGCTGGCCGCTGTCGGAGAGCGGCAGTTCGGGCGGCTCCTTCATGTATCATTTCGGCGAGAACCTGGTGTCGATCGGCCTGGTGGTGCATCTCTCCTACGAGAATCCCTACCTTTCGCCGTTCGACGAATTCCAGCGCTTCAAGACGCATCCCGACGTCGCCAAGTACCTCAAGGGCGGCAAGCGCCTGGCCTACGGTGCACGCGCCATCAACGAAGGCGGGCTGCAGTCGGTGCCGAAGCTCACCTTCCCCGGCGGCGCGCTGATCGGCTGCTCGGCCGGCTTCGTCAATGTGCCGCGCATCAAGGGCAGCCATAACGCGGTGAAGAGCGGTATGCTAGCTGCCGAATCGGCCTTCGAGGCGCTGGTTGCCGGCAAGACCGGTGGCGACGAGCTGATCGCCTATCCGGTGAAGCTCAAGGCGTCGTGGGTCTGGAAGGACCTCGAGAAGGTACGCAACGTGAAGCCTGCGCTGAAGTGGGGCACGACGCTCGGCACCCTGTACGGCGGCATGGACATGTGGCTGCACGATCTTGGCATTCGCGTGCCCTGGACGCTGCACCACCATCAGGCCGACCATGAAACCCTGCGGCCGGCCAGTGAATTCCAGCCGATCCAGTATCCCAAGCCGGACGGCGTGCTCTCCTTCGACAAGCTGTCCTCGGTGTTCCTCTCCAACACCAATCACGAAGAGGATCAGCCGGTTCATCTCAAGCTGCGCGATCCGTCGATTCCGATTGCCGTGAACCTGCCGCTCTATGCCGAGCCGGCGCAGCGCTACTGCCCGGCTGGCGTCTACGAGGTGGTGACGGCCGACAACGGCCAGCCGCGCTTCCAGATCAACGCGCAGAATTGCGTGCACTGCAAGACGTGCGACATCAAGGATCCTGCCCAGAACATCGACTGGTCCGTGCCCGAAGGCGGCGGCGGACCGAACTATCCCAACATGTGAGACGCATGCGACGCATCTCCCTCGCGCTCCTTTCAACGGCGCTGCTGTCCATCCTCCCGCTGGCCGGCAACGCCCAGCAAGGCAACCGGCCGCAGGCCAAGCCGCCGGCCCAGGCGCAACCGGGCGGGCGGCTGCAGCCGATTTCGCTGGCCGGCCGCTATCTCGCAGCCCGCGTCGGCGAGCAGGACCACGACTACGACACCGCAGCGGACCAGATGGATCTGGCGCTTGCGCTGACGCCCAACGATCCGGAGATGATCTACGCGGCCTTCCGGCTGCGGGTCTATGCCGGCCGCATCGATCAGGCCGCACAGCTGGCGCCGGCGGTGCTGGCGACGCGCCCGGGCGACGGCTTCGCCAACCTCGTGCTCGCCGTCGAAGCGATCAAGAAGGGCGACTATCGCGCCGCCGAGCGGCAGCTTGGCCGGATCGGACCGGAGAACCAGCTCGGCGCGCTGCGCGAGTTCGTTCTGGCCTGGTTGAAGGCCGGCGAGAAGGACTACGCGGCGGCGCGCGCCCATCTGGCGCGCCTCAAGCCCGCCGCCGGCGAGCGCTCGGAAGCCCCGACGTTGGTGATCGAAGCGCAGATCGACGAGCTGGCCGGCGACAAGGCCGCCGCCGAGGCGAAGTACCGCCGCGCCGCGTCGCTCGATCGCACCGGGCTGCGCACGACCCTGGCGGTGGCCGAAGGGCTGCGCCGGCTCGGCAAGGATGCCGACGCCCGTGAGCTGCTGAAGACCTATGGCGAGAAGTACAGCGACGCCGTGGTGGTCGATGCGCTGATCGCGCCCAATGCGCCGATGCCCAAGCCGCCGTCACCGGCCGCCGGCATCGCGGAGATCCTGTTCGACATCGGCGGCATCCTGGCATCCGACCAGCGCAACCAGCGGGCCGACCTTGCGCTGATCTTCTACCAGCTCGCCGCCAGCCTGAAGCCCGACCAGGATTTCGCCTGGTTGATGATTGCAGGCCTCTACGAGCAGTTTCAGCAGACACCGAAGGCGGTGGCGGCGCTGAACAAGATCGGCCCCAACTCGCCGCTCTACTGGCAGGCGCGGCTCCGCACCGCCGCCCTCGACGCCCAGGAAGACAAGCTCGATCAGGCGATCAGCCGCTTGCGCGCCCTGGTGGCGGAGAAGCCGGCGCGCTGGGACGCGGCCCTTACGCTGGCCGACCTGCTGCGGACGAAGGAGCGCTATGCCGACGCGGTCGCCGCTTATGACACGGTGATCTCGCGCCTGCGCAATCCCGAGGAGCGTCACTGGCAGATCTATTTCGGCCGCGGCATTGCGCTCGAGCGCACCAAGCAGTGGCCGAAGGCCGAGGCCGACATGAAAAAGGCGCTCGAACTCTCGCCAGAGCAGCCCTACGTGCTGAACTATCTCGGCTACAGCTGGATCGACCAGGGGATGAAGCTCGACGAAGGCATGAAGATGCTGGAGCGGGCGACCGAACTGCGTCCTGACGACGGGTCGATCACCGACAGCGTCGGCTGGGCCTTCTATCGCCTCGGCCAATTCGACAAGGCGGTCGACTGGCTGGAGCGCGCCACCGAGCAGAAGGGCGACGACGCCACCATCGCCGAGCATCTCGGTGACGCCTACTGGCATGTTGGGCGTCGCCGCGAGGCGCGCTTCCAGTGGGAGCGCGCGTTGAACCAGAAGCCCGACAAGGATCGCCTGTCGGTGCTCAAGGACAAGCTCGCTAATGGGCTCAATCCCGGCAACGACAAGCCGACGGTCTACGAGAAGGCCGCCGACTCCAAGCAGGGCGGCTGATCGCGCAGTGCCGCTCGCCCGAGCGAAGGTCAATCTCTGGTTGAATGTCGTCGGCCGCCGTGCCGACGGCTACCATTTGCTCGACTCGCTGGTGGCCTTCACCGACCTCGCCGACGAGGTCGAGGTGGCTGCCGCGTCCGATCTCTCTCTCGACGTGACGGGGCCGGGAACGGCAGCCCTGCAAGGCGAGACCGACAATCTCGTGCTGCGAGCGGCGCGCCTGCTGGCCGGTCGCGCGGGGCTGGCGCCGCGGGTGGCGCTGCGTCTCTTCAAGCGCATTCCGGTGGCGGCAGGGCTCGGCGGTGGGTCGGCCGATGCCGCGGCAGCCCTGCGGGCGCTGATCGAGCTGTGGCGCGTGGCGATGCCCGAGGAAGAGCTGTTCGATCTGGCGGCCGAGCTCGGCGCCGACGTGCCGATGTGCCTGGCCGGCCGGCCGGCCTTGGTCTCGGGGATCGGTGAGCGCCTGGCGCCGGCACCGCGCCTGCCAGATTGTGCGATCCTGCTGGTCAATCCCGGCCTGCCGCTGCCGACGCCTAAGGTCTTTGGGGCTCGGCGCGGCGCCTTCTCGGCCGAGCGACCTGCGCCGGGCGCTTGGGACGATCTCGAGGCCTTCGGGCACGACCTCGCGCAGCGCGGCAACGATCTCACCGACGCGGCGGTTTCCTTGCGGCCGGAGATCGCTGACGTCCTGCAGGCGCTGACAAGCAGCGAGGGTGTGATTCATGCCGCCATGAGCGGCAGCGGCGCTACCTGCTTTGGTCTCTATCGCACGGTGACCGCGGCGGAGCGCGCGGCTTCGGGTCTGCCGACGGTTTGGTGGCGCCACGCCGGTCGACTGATCACAAACTGACAGCGCCAGACGGTCAGGGGCTGGCGGCTGCCCCGCTTTGCCGCTTGTCCTTCAGCGAATCGAACAGCGCCTTGCTCGGTTCGCCGGTGATGCGCAGGCCGGCCGATCTTTCATAGTCGCGAATGGCCGTGCGCGTGACCGGCCCCAGCATGCCGTCGGGCACGTCGCGCAGCAGATTGAGTTCGACCAGCAGCATCTGCACGGCCTTGATCTGATCGGCCGCCGCGGCCGGCCAAGCGGCGTCCGCCGGCACGGTGGGGCGCACGATGTCCGCCGAAGTCGGCGGCGGTGGTGGCGCCTCGGGCTTGCCGAGGTCGATGGTCCCGGCCGGACGTTCGGTCTTGGCTTCCGGCGCCGGAGCATCGGTTTTGTTGTCGGCCTTGCTGTCAGCCTTGCCGTCAGTCTTCGAGGGCAGCGGCAGGGGAGAGTTGGAGACGACGTCGCGGTTGGCGAGGGCGACGCGCATCAGCGCGTAGAGCTCCTTGCTGGGCTCGCCGGTTTCGCGCAGGCCGGCTTTCTTCTGGAAGGCGCGGATCGCCGTGCGTGTCATCGGTCCGATCGCACCATCCGGCGCATCGCGCAGCAGCTTGAGGTCGAACAGCTGCTGCTGAATGGCCTTGACCTGCTCGACCTGGCCTTGTGGCCAGCCTGGCGGATCGACGTCGGCGATCTGCGGTGCCGACGGCGCGAGACCGGCGGCTTGCGGCAGCGAGGCAGGTTTGGGCGGCTGCAGGGCTTCGACAATCTGGCGGAATTCGTCCTGGCCGACCTGCTGGGCGCGCTCCAGCTCCAGCGGTGTCAGCAGACGCTGCAAGGTCTGCGCACGCTGTCCCGACGTTTTGGACAAAGGCGTCTCCTCGCCCTTGTTCATCTGGCGGTCAAGTTCGGCGGCAATCGTGAACCAGGCCAGCGCGGCCGCCTGGTCCTTAGGCGCGGCATCGCCACGCTCGTAGATGTCGCCCAGGGTGAACATCGAGCCGACCATGCCCTGGCGTGCGGCCGAGCGCAGCAGTTCGACGGCTTCCTTGCCGTTGCGCGCCGCGCCCTTGCCGTCGCGCAACAACAAAGCAAGGTTGTGCTTGGCCATCGGCAGGTCGGCGGCGACGGCCTTGCGATACCATTCGATGGCCTTGCTGGAATCGCGCTCGACCACGAAGCCGCGTTCGTACATCACGCCGACATTGAAGGCCGCCTGACTGGAGCCGGCCTGCGCAGCCCGCATTAGCCAGCCGGCACCGGCCTGCGGGTCCTTGGTGACGCCCACGCCCTGCAGCAGTCGCCGCGCCAGCTCTTCCATGGCCAGGGTTTCGCTGGCCTCCGCGCGCGATCGCACGTCGCCGATCGACAAGGCTTCCCAGTCGACCTTGGTTTCGGGTTTGGCTGACGCGGCCTTCGCGTCGGCCGGCTTTGCATCGCCGGATTTGGCGTCGCCGGATTTGGCATCGCCTGATTTCGCATCAGCGGGCTTGGAGTCGGGCGGCTTGATCTCGCTGGCGGCCGTCGTGCCGAAGTCGGCGCTGGTCGGCGGCGGCGGTGCCGTGAGGGG
Source organism: Alphaproteobacteria bacterium 65-37 (assembly GCA_001897995.1). Classification (GTDB taxonomy): domain Bacteria; phylum Pseudomonadota; class Alphaproteobacteria; order Reyranellales; family Reyranellaceae; genus Reyranella. The sequence goes on from MKRV01000253.1 coordinate 33,102, forward strand.
CGGGTCGACCGTGGCCGTCGAGGAGGCCGGTGGTTCGGCGGCCTTGGCGGCCGTCGACGCAATGTCGTCGCCGGTCGGATTGCCGGCCGGCCGCGTCAGCCAGACGGCCGCCGCGGCGGCAGCCACGAGCGCGAGCGCCGTGCCGGCGAGGATCGCTGGACGCTTGAGCAGAGGAGGGGAGGGCCGGTCCGGGCTTCCGGTCATCCCGGGAGAATAGCCGAGACCGGCCGCTGCGGAGAAGATAGGGCGCGATGCCGCACGACGATCAATGTCGTCAGCAGGAGAACCGCGCCGGCCTGATGTGCAGTGGCGATGCCAATATTTACCCCGGATAGGATCGTGGCTATTCCGAGGCCGAGCTGCAGGAACGCCATCAGCGCTGCCGCCAGGGTCTCGCTACGCGGTGTCCGCCAGGCCATCACCCAGACGCCCAGCACGAGGAGCTTGGCCAGCCAGCGATGGACGAACTGGATGGTCGTGCCATTCTCGAAGAAGTTGATCCACCACGGCGAAAGATCGAACAGGCCGGGCGGGATCCAGTGGCCCGACATGGTGGGGAAGGTGTTGTGGGCGCTGCCGGCACGCAGACCTGCCATCAAGGCGCCCCAGGTCAGGACAACCAGCAGGAAGCCGATCAATGCCGTTGCCTTCCGACGTGTCCGCGGATCGTCGCGTCGCGCCGCCTGCGGACCCAGTTCCAGGATCAACCAGACTGTGTAGGCATAGAGGACGATCGCGAGCAGCAGGTGGGCGGCCAGGCGATAGTGGCTGACCGACGGCCGGTCGACGAGACCCGACGCCACCATGGCCCAACCCATCGCACCCTGCAGGCCACCCAGTATCAGCAGCGCGAGCAGCCGCGGCTTCAGGTGCTGATTGAGGGCGCCGCGCCACCAGAACCAGGCGAGCGGCAGGGCGAAGACGACGCCGATCAGGCGGCCCCACAGGCGATGGATAAACTCGAGCCAGAAGATCTCCTTGAATTCGGCGACGGTGAACGAATGGTTCACCAGACGCCCCTGCGGCGAGGCGAGATACTTCTGCAGCTCGGCCTGCCAGGCGGCATCCGACAGTGGCGGCAGCCAGCCGGTGACCGGTCGCCATTCGACCATCGACAGGCCCGATTCGGTGAGACGTGTCAGGGCGCCGATCACGATCATGAAGAAGATCATCGCCGCGACGACGATCAGCCAAATACGCACGGAAGGAGAAACAGGCTGCATCGGGGCAGACCATGCGTGAAGCCGGCGGAGTCGTCATCTGGCATTAATGTCGCTAATCGGCGGCATGACTTGCGATGCCTTGCGCTTCTGGGGCACCTTGTCTAACGGTTCGTGCACGAACTGTTTTCCCTCGCCCTATTCGGATATCCAGGAATGATCGCGTCCCCGCTGGCCCCGCCGGTCACCTTCGGGCTCAGCTTCAACGACTTCTACGACCGCGAGGGACTGAGCCGTCTCGATGCCGCGTTCGTCGCCTGGCTGAAAGATGCCAATGTCGATGCCCACGCCCGGCTGATGACGGCCCGTGCCGCGCCCGAGGCGTTGGCCGCCAAGGACGAGTCCAATCTGCTGATCGATCTGGCGCGGCCGCTCGAGGATTTCGTCGGCGCCCTGTTCGGGGTCGGCGGCGAGATCGCGGCCTTGCGTGGCCGCCACAGCCGGCTGGCGCCGCTGTATGACTGCAAGCGCCTGTTCGTGCAGCGCTATGTCACGCGGGCGATCAAGCCCGATGCCGCGGCTTCCCTCGACGGCGCTGCCGTCACCGCCCGACTCAAGCTGCCGGTCGCTTCAGGCGCGGGGCTGGAGGAATGGGAACTCGCTTTCGCGCTCGCCGTTCGCGACCTGGTCGGTGCGGAGTTCAAGGTCGAGACGCCGACGCCCGAGATCACGGCATTCGCCGAGTATGCCGCCTGGGCGCTGCACCATCCCGAGGGCAAGAAGCGCCATCACGAAGGGCCGCTCTTCAAGGTGCCGCACAAACTCGACTTCGAGCATCTGGTGCCGATCGAGACCGAGGTGGTCGACGGCGTCACACGCATGAAGTTGCCGAGGTCGATGCTGCGCCATCGCGAGGGCTTTGCCCTCACCGATCAGGGCTTCGATCTGGTTCGTGCCCTCGATCATGCGAACTACTGCATCTGGTGCCATAACCAGGGCAAGGACAGTTGCGCAAAGGGCCTCAAGGACCGCAAGACCGGCGCCTTCCAGAAATCACCATTCGGCGTGACCTTGGCGGGCTGTCCGCTCGAGGAAAAGATCTCGGAGATGAACCTCCTGAAGGCGGAGGGATTTTCCGTCGGGGCGCTCGCCATCGCTGCGGTCGACAATCCGTTGCTGGCGGCGACCGGGCACCGCATCTGCAACGACTGCATGAAGGCCTGCATCTATCAGAAGCAGGAGCCGGTCGACATCCCGCAGATCGAGACGCGCACCTTGAAGGACGTGCTGGCGCTGCCCTGGGGCTTCGAGATCTACTCGCTGCTGACGCGCTGGAATCCGCTCAATCTCCGTCGGCCGATTCCACGCCCGGCGACCGGCCGCACGGTGTTGATCGTCGGCCTCGGACCGGCAGGCTTCAACCTTGCTCATCATCTGATGAACGACGGCCACACAGTGGTCGGCATCGACGGCCTCAAGATCGAACCGCTGCCCGAAGCGCAGTCGGGCGTCGCCATGGACGGCACGCGGACCGGCTTCCAGGCGGTGAAGGACGTCGCCTCGCTGCGCGAAGATCTCGGTGAGCGGGCGATGGCCGGCTTCGGCGGTGTCGCCGAGTACGGCATCACCGTGCGCTGGGACAAGAACTACCTCAAGATGGTGCGTCTGCTCCTGGAGCGGCGTGCCGAATTCTCGATGTTCGGCGGTGTGCGCTTCGGCGGCACGGTGACGGTCGAGAGCGCCTTCGCCATGGGCTTCGATCACATCGCGCTCTGTGCCGGCGCCGGCAAGCCGACGGTGCTCGACCTGCCGAACGGGCTGGCACGCGGCGTACGCGCGGCGTCGGATTTCCTGATGGCCCTGCAGCTCACCGGTGCGGCCAAGAAGGAGTCGATCGCCAATCTGCAGATCCGTTTGCCCGTGGTGGTGATCGGCGGTGGCCTCACCGCCATCGACACGGCGACCGAATCGCTCGCCTACTATCCGCTGCAGGTCGAGAAGTTCCTGGCGCGTCACGAAACCCTGGTCGCCGAGCGTGGCGACGCAGCGGTGCGGGCGAGCTGGAGCCCCGAAGAGGGCGAGATCGCCGACGAGTTCATCGCCCATGCCCAGGCGATACGCGCGGAGCGGGTTGCGGCCGCTCGCGACAACCGCGACCCCGAAATCGCCAGGCTGGTGAACGGCTGGGGCGGCGTGGCGCTGGTCTATCGCCGGCGCCTGATCGATTCGCCCTCCTACACCTTGAACCATGAGGAGGTGTTGAAGGCGCTCGAAGAGGATATCCGCTTCGTCGAAGGACTGTCGCCGGTGGCCGTCGAGATCGACGCGGCCGGCCAGGCCAGGGCGCTGAAGGTCGCGGGCGAGCAGGCTGGTACCAAGGTCGAGGCGACGTTGCCGGCGCGCACCATCCTGGTGGCGGCCGGCACGCAGCCCAACACGGTGCTGGCGCGCGAAGATGCAACGCACGCCTTCATCGACGGCAAGTATTTCCGCGCCCTCGACGAGGACGGCAATCCGGCGACGCCCGAGCGCGTCGCCAAGCCCGCCGAGGTGCGGGTGCTGATGTATCGCCACTTCGACAATCGCTTCATGTCGTTCTTCGGCGACCTGCATCCGTCCTTCGCCGGCAACGTGGTGAAGGCGATGGGCGGTGCCAAGCAGGGCTATCCGGTCCTGACACGCGCCATGGCGGCTCTGCCGGCGCCGCGACGCAGCCCGGCCGAGATCCTGGACGAGGCCAATCGCCAGTGGCGCGCCCGTGTGGTTCATGTCGAGCGGCTCACGCCCACCATCGTGGAGGTCGTTGTCGAGGCGCCGGCGGCGGCACGGGGCTTCGAGCCCGGCCAGTTCTATCGCCTGCAGAACTACGAGGCGCGCTCGCTGCAGAGCGAAGGCACGCTGCTCACCATGGAGGGCCTGGCGCTGACCGGGGCCTGGGTCGACAAGGAGAAAGGCCTGCTCTCGCTGATTGCGCTCGAGATGGGCGGCTCGTCCGATCTCTGTGCGCTGTTGAAGCCGGGCGAGCCGGTGATCGTCATGGGACCGACCGGTGCGCCGACCGAGATCGAACCGGGCGAAACGGTGGTGCTGGTGGGCGGCGGGCTCGGCAATGCCGTGCTGTTCTCGATCGGTCAGGCTTTCCGCAAGGCCGGCAGCAAGGTGCTCTACTTCGCAGGCTACAAGCGCGTGATCGACCGCTACAAGGTCGAGGAGATTGAAGCGGCCGCCGACGTCGTGGTCTGGTGCTGCGACGAGGAGCCTGGCTTCGCGCCGGGCCGGCCACAGGACAAGGCGCTGGTCGCCAACATCGTGGAGGCGATGCGCCGCTACGCGTCAGGTGAGCTGGGTGATCAGCCGATTCCCTACGCTGCGGCCGACCGTATCGTGGCGATCGGTTCGGACGGCATGATGAATGCCGTGCGACAGGCGCGGCACGGTGCGCTGAAGCCTTTCCTCAAGGCGGACCATCGGGCGCTGGGCTCCATCAACTCCCCCATGCAATGCATGATGAAGGAGATCTGCGCCCAGTGCCTGCAGCTCCACAAGGATCCGGTCACCGGCAAGGAGAGCGTGGTGTTCTCCTGCTTCAATCAGGATCAGGAGCTCGACCAGGTCGACTTCGCAGGCCTGCGCCAGCGGCTGCGCCAAAACTCCGTGCAGGAGAAGATCGGCGCCCTCTGGATCGACCGCTCGCTGAGGAAGATCGGCGCGAGATAGCGCTACGGCGTTCGCACGAACCGGAACAGGACCTTCTCCTGGCTGTAGTAGCGCAGCTGGTCGACGATCTTGGGGAAATACTCGCTGCCCACCGTCACCGGCATGAAGGCGTCGAGGTCGAGCGGGCGGACGCCGACGGTGAAGCCCGCCTCGGAGAAAGCCTTGGAGACGCCGTCGAGCGAATGGTCGTAGATCGGGATCGACGAGGTCTCGCTGATCAGCTTGCGCCAGCGCGGCCATAGAACACTGTCCTTGTGACAGCCCATGGCGGCGATGTAGGCGCCACCCGGCCGCAGGGCTGCCTTGATGTCGGCGGCATGCGCGGCGAGATCGGGCAGCAAGTAGAGCACTTCGTGGCTGAAGGCGAAGTCGAAGGGGCGGCTGAGCGCCGCGGCGCTGCTGCCCACCTTGTAGTCGATCGGCCGATGCCCCTTCAGCAGCTCGGCGCGCGCCACCGATTCGCGGGCAATGTCGATGCCGACTGCCGACCGGAAGGGATGCCGGTCATAGAGCATCCGCAGGAAGCCGCCCTGGTTGCAACCGTAGTCGAGGATGGTCGAGTCGCGCAGGTCGCCGTGAATGGCGACATCGATCATGCGCCGCCAGATCGGTGCATGAGCTGCACCCATCGCCTCTTCGTCGGCCGGATTGCGGTTCCAGGTATGGATCGTGGAATAGGTGGGGAAGGGTCGTTGCATCTCGCTTCCTCCTGTCAGGGAAGCGATCCTATCACGCCCTCGCGCGCCAGGGATGCACAAGCAGCGGGCCGGCGATCAGACTTCCGAACGTGATCATGCCGACGGCGATGGCGATGAAAACGCCCTGCAGGCCCCAGCCAAGGCTTTCGATCGCGAACCAGCCGCCGACTGTGGCGATACAGAGGCGGGCGATGCCGGCGAAGAACGGGGCGGTCATGCGGCCGGCGCCCTGGCTGGCAAAGGAGAGCGTCATGCCGACACCGAACAGGCAGTAGAACGGCGCTACGTGCGTCACGTAGGCGACGGTGGCGGCGACCACCTGCGGATCGCTGGTGAAGAGGCGCGCCCAGCCTTCGGGAAGGACGGCGACGATCCATCCGAACACGCCGATGCCGAGACCGGCTACCAGGCTGCCGGTCCAGGCGGCCCGCACGGCGCGACGCCAGTCGTTGGCGCCGGCCGCGACGCCGACCAGGGTGGTGAGGCCCGAGCCGATGCCGAAGGCGAGCGGCACCAGCATGAACTCCAGCCGCACGCCGATGCCGTAGCCGGCCAGCGCAGCAACGCCGAAGCGTCCGACAAGACCGGTCACCAGCATGGCGGTGAGGTTGGCCGTGAATGCCGAGAAGGAGGCGATCAGGCCGACGCGCAGGATGTCCCAGAAGAGGCGGCCTTGCAGGCGAAGGCCCGCCAAGGCCGGCACAAAGCCCAGCTTGCCGCTCCACAGTGCGCGGGCCTGCAGCAGCGCGGAGACCGCCGACGTCAGCAGCGAGGAGAGCGCCGGGCCGGCCATGCCGAGGCCCGGCCAGTCGCCCACGCCTAGTGCCAATACATAGGAGAGCGGCACCTGGGCGATCGAGGAGAAGAGCATGTAGCGGCCGGGCGTCGCGGCATCGCCGCCGCCACGCAACAGCGCCGACAGGAAGAAATTGGCCCAGATCAGCAACGCCCCGGAGAAGAGGACGTGGGAGTAGATCAGCGCGTGATCGAGCGATCGGCCCTCGCCGCCCAGCAGGCGATAGAGCGTGGGCGCAACGGTCCAGGCGAGGAAGGTGAAGACGCAGGCCAGGACGGCGCCCAACGCCAGCGCATGCAACACCAGCGCGCGCGCATCTTCGTGTCGGCCGGCCCCCATGGCCCGCGCCATGGCAGCCGCGACGCCGCCGCCCATGCCGCCCGCCGCCATCATGGTCATCATCATCATGAACGGAAAGACGAGGGCGAAACCCGCCAGCGCATCCGTACCCATCCGGCCGAAGATGAAGGTCTCGGCGATCGCCACGAAGGTCTGTGCGATCATCACGGCCGTGGTCGGCCCGGCGAGCTTCCACAGGCTGGAGCCGATCGGCGCGGTAAGGAGAGGGTGGGACAGGGGAGGGCTCCGAATTAAGTGCATATGCACCATATCAGGGCGCGCTCCCCTGTCACCTGACAAACCTTGTGGCTTTCATTAGCTTTTCGCCATGACAGACAGCACGACAGGCAAGGACCGCCCGCTCGCCAAGCCCTCCGTCCAGGTCGAGAACGACCGGGTGATCGTCACCGAATGGCGTTTCCCGCCCGGCGGGCATACCGGCTGGCATCGTCACAATCACGACTATGTCGTGGTGCCGATCACCAGTGGCGAGCTGCACATCTTCGACGGCAAGGCCACGGTGCCGGCACCTCTCAGGGCCGGGGTGTCCTATGCCCGCCAGACCGGGGTCGAGCACGATGTCATCAACCCCAACGATTTCGAGTTCGTTTTCGTGGAAATCGAGCTCAAGGCCTGATCGGCCCGCGCGGCTGCCCCGCATCGGGTCGCATTGACTTGGGGCCTTGCCGGGCTCATATGGGGTCCGCCCAGCGGTCCGGCACGATCCATGAGCCCATAGGAGACCGCCCCAGAGTCCAGTGGAACATGGACTAAGTTACGGAAAATAAATGAGTTTTGAGAGTTTGGGGCTGAGCGCCCCGGTACTGCAGGCAGTATCCGAGAAGGGGTATACCCAGCCCACCCCGATCCAGGAAAAAGCCATCCCCATCGTCCTGATGGGCCGCGACATCCTCGGATGTGCCCAGACCGGCACCGGCAAGACAGCTTCCTTCGTCCTCCCGATGATCGACATCCTCGCCGAGGGCCGCGCCAAGGCGCGCATGCCGCGATCGCTCATCCTGGAGCCGACGCGCGAACTGGCCGCCCAGGTGGCCGAAAACTTCGAAATCTACGGCAAGAACCACAAGCTCAACATGGCGCTGCTGATCGGCGGCGTAAGCTTCGAGGACCAGGAACGGGCCCTCGAGCGTGGTGTCGACGTGCTGATCGCCACGCCGGGCCGCCTGCTCGACCATTTCGAGCGCGGCAAGGTGCTGCTGAACGACGTGAAGGTGCTGGTGATCGACGAGGCCGATCGCATGCTCGACATGGGTTTCATCCCCGATGTCGAGCGCATCGTCGGCCTGCTGTCGCCGATGCGCCAGACCTTGTTCTTCTCGGCGACCATGCCGCCGGAGATCAAGCGACTGGCCGACCGCTTCCTTAGCAACCCGAAGGAAGTGACTGTCTCGGCACCGGCGTCGACCGGCAAGAACATCGTGCAGGGCCTTGCGGTCGTGCCGGAAGAGGACAAGCGCGAGGCGCTGCGCCGGCTGATCAAGGACCAGGACATCAAGAACGCCATTGTCTTCTGCAACCGCAAGCGCGACGTGGCGATCCTCCAGGGCTCGCTGAAGAAGCACGGCTTCAATGCCGGCGCGCTGCATGGTGACATGAGCCAGCCGGCACGCATGGAGACGCTGGAGAAGTTCAAGCAGGGCGAGATCCAGATCCTCGTCGCCTCCGACGTCGCGGCCCGCGGCCTCGACATTACCGACATGAGCCACGTCTTCAATTTCGACGTGCCGTTCTCGCCGGAAGATTACGTCCATCGCATCGGCCGCACCGGCCGCGCCGGCCGTACCGGCCATTCCTTCACCCTGGCATCGCCCGACGAAGGCGGCCTGGTCGAGGCGATCGAGAAGCTGATCGGCTCGGACATCCCGCGCGTCGAAGTGCCGGGCATGGACGCCGTCGCGTTCGATCCGTCCGAAGGGCGCGGCCGTCGCGGCCGTGGACGCGGGCGGCCGGCCGGCGGTCGGGGTGGCCGCAGCGGCGAACGTGCGCCGCGCGCGCCTCGCCGCGAGCGGGAACCGAAGCCCGAAGCCGAAGTTCAGGCCGAGCGCGCACCGCGCGCCGAGCGGCCGCATCGCGAGCCGCGGCGGGAAGCCCGGCCTCAGGAGCCGCGCCAGCACGAACCGCGTCAGCATGAGCCGCGCCATCGCGAACCTCGCCATGAGGCTCGGGATGAACCGCGTCATGAGTCCCGGCACGAGCCCAGGGCAGAAGGTCGTGCTCATCGCGAGCGTCGGCCGGAGCGCCGCGAGCGTCCGTCGCGCCATGACCGTCACGATCGCGACGAAGCCGTGCCGATGGGCCTCGGCGATCACGTCCCGGCTTTCCTCGCCCGGCCGACGCGCTAAAGTGTGCCTCCCCGGAGCGGAGGCACATGCAGACCATTTTCGTCATGGTGAAGTGCGAACTCGGCAAGGCCTATGAGGTCGCCGACGACGCGGTAAATATCGAACAGGTCTCGGAGGTCTACTCGACCTCCGGCCAGTACGATCTCCTGATGAAGTGCTACCTCGACGGCAAGACCGACATCGGTCACTTCGTCACCAGCAACATCCAGACCTTGCGTGGCGTGAAGGACACCTTCACCCTGATCACCTTCAAGGCCTTCTCCTGAGCACCGCCGTCCCGCACCGGCACCTGCCGCGGGGCGAGGATTTCCTGCTCCTCCCGCCCTCGATCCAGCCTTACGCCTACCGCATGGTCGACAGCCTGTTCGCCCATCGCGTGATCCGCCGTGGCACGCGCCCGCGCGAGCTGCCGCGCGGCGAAGAGATCGCACCGGTCTATCGGGTGGACGGCCGCGAGCACAGCCTCGGCTCCTTCATGGACCGCAACATGATCGCCGGTGTGCTGGTGATCCGTGACGGCGAGATCGTGCTGGAGCGCTACGGCCTCGGCCTCGGGCCGCACGACCGCTGGTCGACCATGTCGACCGTGAAATCGATGACAGCCATGCTGGTGGGGGCAGCGATCCAGGACGGCGCCATCGG
>MKRV01000254.1 GCA_001897995.1 Alphaproteobacteria bacterium 65-37
CTTTCTGCTGGGCTGGGCGGTGCAGCTCGCCATCGCGGCGTTCGCCTACCGCCTGACCCGCGCCCATCAGATGGTCCGTCAATATCCCTGGCTCTACCGGCGCAAAGGCTTGCTGGGCTGGGAGGAGCGGCTTTAAGGTAATCGCCATGCTCCACCTTCTTGGAAGGGGCTCAATGATAGGGAGACTCGCATGAGGAAAGCCTACGGTGCGCTCGCCGTTGCAGCCGTCGCCTTGATGGCCACGCCGGCATTCGCACAGATCAAGATCGGCTCGGCCGGCCCGATGACGGGCCAGTATGCCGCGTTCGGTGAGCAGTTGAAGCGTGGCGCCATGATGGCGGTCGAAGACATCAATGCGGCCGGTGGCGTGAACGGACAGAAGCTCGAGCTGCTGGTCGGTGACGACGCCTGCGACCCCAAGCAGGCGACGGCCGTCGCCAACAAGATGGTGTCGGACAAGGCGGTGTTCGTGGCCGGGCATTTCTGCTCAGGCTCGTCGATCCCGGCGTCGGACATCTACAAGGAAGGCAAGGTCCTGCAGATCTCGCCGGCCTCGACCAATCCCAAGCTCACCGAGGATGCCTTCACGAAGGGCAACACGACGGTGTTCCGGACCTGCGGTCGTGACGACGTGCAGGGGGTGACGGTCGGCAACTACATCCTGAAGCACCACAAGGGCGCCAAGGTTGCGATCCTCCACGACAAGTCGCCCTACGGTAAGGGCGTGGCCGACGAGACCAAGAAGGCCATCAACAAGGCCGGCATGCGCGAAGCCATGTACGAGGCCTACAACGACACCGACAAGGACTTCACCGCGCTCATCAACAAGATGAAGCAGGCGAAGATCGATATCATCGTGCTCGGCGGCTACCACACGGCCGGCGCGCTGATCATCAAGCAGTCGCGCGAGCAGGGCCTCGGCGCCCAGATGATGGGCTTCGACTCGCTCGAGACCGCCGAGTTCGCCCAGCTGGGCGGTGCAGCGACCAACGGCGTGCTGATGTCCTTCGCCCCCAAGGCCGAGGACGATCCCAAGAATGCCGCGCTGGTGAAGAAGTTCCGCGACGCCAAGTACAACCCGGAAGGCTACACGCTGTTCAGCTACGCCGCGGTCAAGGCCTGGGCCGACGCCGCCAACAAAGCCAAGTCGACCGACGCGGCGGCGGTTGCGGCGGCGCTGCGGTCGGGAAAGTACGACTCGGTGGTCGGCGCCCTCGAATTCGACCCCAAGGGCGACGTCAAGAACGCCGTCTACGACATCTATGTCTGGAAGGACGGCAAGTCGTACGTGACGACCAAGTAGAGGCATTCGCTTCGAGGGAAGGGGCCCGTATCGGGCCCTTTTTCTTTGTCAGACCGGCTTGAAGCGCAGGCGACGGATCTCGCTCGGCGTGCGTCTGTAAACTTCGGCGAACACCGCATTGAAGCGGCGCAGGCTGGCGAAGCCGGCGCTCGCCGCGACCTCTGACATCGGCAACGCCGTCTGGTCGAGCAACCGTTTGGCGCGCTGCACACGCGCCGTCCGTGCCACCTGCAACGGGCTCGCGCCGACGTCACGCTGGAACAGGCGGTCGAGGTGGCGCGCGCCGATGCCGAGGCGCGCCGCGAGATCTTCGACATTTGCGCGATCGAGGGCACCATCGTGGATCAGCCGCAGGGCACGACGCACGGTCGTGCGCGAGCCCCGCCAGGCCGGCGAGAACGGCGCCGTCTCGGGTCGGCAACGCAGGCAGGGGCGGAAGCCGGCGGCCTCGGCGGCGGCAGCCGTGGGATAGAAGGCGACATTTTTGCCCTGCGCCGGACGGACCGGGCAGACGGGCCGGCAGTAGATACGCGTGGTGCGAACACCGGAGAAGAAACGGCCGTCGTAGCGGCGGTCCCGCCGCACGCGGGCGCGTTCGCATTCGTCGTGGTCGAGCATGACGATGGAGTCCGATTCCGGCGAGTCCGTTATCGTCGACCATGATACGCCGCACTGCATGACACGCAACGTTCTCGACAATCCGGTGTGGCATGCGCTCGAAGGGCCACATCGCGTTCATGCGCTTGGGCGCGGCCTGGCGCGGCATTACCCAAGGGACATGGCGCCATTCTCGGCCATCGCCGAGCCGAGCGCCGCTGCTTATGCCGACCTTGCGGCCGACCTTCCGGCGGACACCGAAGCGCGTCTGTTTCGTCCGGCCAAGGAGCCGTTGCCGGCGGGCTGGCAAGAGGTGGGCAACTTTCCCATGCTGCAGATGGTGGCCTCGCGGCCGCCGGAGGTCGCGGAGCCGCCGATGCTCGAGCTCTCGCCGGCCGACGCTCCGGCAATGCTGGAGCTGGTGGCGATCGCGCAGCCGGGGCCGTTCGGTCGGCTCACGCCATTGCTCGGCCGCTATCTCGGCATTCGGCACGGCGATCGCCTTGTCGCCATGGGGGGCGAGCGTCTGCGCCTGCCCGGCCACGTCGAGCTGAGTGCGATCTGCGTTCATCCAGCCATGCGAGGGAAGGGCTATGCGGCGGGTCTCACTCGGGCGCTGACGAGGCTTGCTTTGGAGAACGACGACGTCCCGTTCCTCCATGTCCGGCCCGACAATGTCGCGGCGGTCTCCTTGTATCGGCGTCTGGGCTTCGAAGTGCGCCGCGAGCTGATCGTGCTGTGGCGACGGCCGACATGAGCGACGCCAATCGCGGTGGTTGGCGGGTCGTCTGGATAGCCTTTGTCGTCGCGGTCTTCGGCTGGGGCGCCGGCTTCTATGGGCCCGGCGTCTATCTGTTCGCGTTGCATCAGGCCCATGACTGGCCGATCTCGACGATCTCCATGGCGATCACCGCCCACTACCTCTTGAGTGCAATTCTGATTACCCGTCTGCCGGACGCTTATGGTCGCTTCGGCGTTTCCCGCGTCACCGCGGCCGGCGCCCTGTTCGCGGCTATGGGCGCCATCGCATGGACAAATGCGCAGCACGTCTGGCAGCTCCTGCCGGCACTGATGCTGAGCGCGGTCGGATGGTCGGCCATGAGTGGCGCGGCGCTCAATGCGATGGTCGCGCCGTGGTTCGAGCGCGACCGACCGAAAGCGATCGGCATGGCCTTCAACGGCGCCAGCGTCGGCGGCCTCCTGTTCGTGCCGCTTTGGACGGCCTTGATCGGGGGGCTGGGGCTGTCGTCGGCAGGCTTCATCGTCGCCATGGCGACCGTCGCGGTTGTCGGGCCGCTGACCTGGCGGTTCCTGAGAGACGTTCCCCTTGCCGACGCAGCAACGGCCCAACGAGCCCTGCCGCGACACGTGCTGTTTCGCCAACCAGGCTTTGTGACGATGTCCGTAGCCTTCGCGTTGGGCTTGTTTGCCCAGATCGGCTTGTTCGCCCACCTCATCGCGCGGCTCGAGCCCGACTTCGGCGGGAGAATTGCCGCTCTCGCGATCAGCCTCGTGACCCTCTGCGCCGTGCTAGGGCGCAGTCTGCTCGGATGGCTGCTGGGCGAGCGCGACCGCCGGCTGGCGGCGGCGGCGAATTTCCTGATGCAAGCCGTCGGGTCGCTGTTGCTGGCATTCGGCGACAGCCCCGTGCTCCTGGCCGCGGGCTGCGTGCTGTTCGGGCTCGGGGTGGGCAACCTCATCTCGCTGCCGCCTTTGATTGCGCAGCGCGAATTCAGGCCGGCGGACGTGGGGACGGTCGTGGCGCTGGTGACCGCCGTCAATCAGGCGGTTTTTGCCTTCGCACCCGCAATCTATGGTGGGCTGCGCGATTTCACCGGCGGATATCTCGTGGCATTCCTGATCGGTGCCGCGATACAGGTCGCCGCCGCCATTATCGTCACCCGGCGGTCTCGCTTTTTCTGAGCCAGTTCAAGGTCTTGTAGGCCACTTCCCACGATTTTGGGGGACGGTGACATCGCGGCCCCGGATATGGTATCGGGAGGATCAACAGATAGAGGGGATCGTTCGTCGAAATGCCGGGGGGCGCCATCGCGGTCGCGTCGGATCATGCCGGCTTCGACCTGAAAGAGATTCTCAAACGGGACCTGCAGGAAGCGGGTCACGAGGTGCTCGACCTTGGCACCCATTCGACCGATTCGGTGGACTACCCGGATTTCGGCCGTGCCATGGGTGAGGCGATCGCCTCCGGTAAAGTTGCGCGCGGCGTGCTGGTCTGCGGCAGCGGTATCGGCATTTCCATCGCCGCCAATCGCAATCCGAAGGTGCGCGCTGCCCTCGTGCACGACGAGACGACGGCGCGGCTGTCGCGCGAACATAACGACGCGAACGTCGTGGCCTTCGGGGCCCGCGTCATCGGCGTCGAGATTGCCCGGGAGGCGCTCAAGGTCTTTCTGACGACCGACTGGCTCGGCGGCCGACATGCCGGCCGGGTCGACAAGCTTTCGAAGGGTTGAGTGACATGAGCCAAGCCGCTGCCAAGACCGGCGATTCGCCGGCGCCGATGTTCACCAAGACACTCGCCGAGGCCGATCCGGCGATCGATGCCGTCGTCAGGGGCGAGCTGCACCGCCAGCGCGAGCAGATCGAGCTGATCGCTTCCGAGAACATCGTCTCGCGCGCCGTGCTCGAGGCGGCCGGCTCGGTGCTGACCAACAAGTATGCCGAGGGCTATCCGGGCCGCCGCTACTACGGCGGCTGCGAGGAGGTCGACAAGGCCGAGCAGCTCGCCATCGAGCGGGCCTGCAAGCTCTTCAACTGCTCCTTCGCCAACGTGCAGCCGCACTCCGGTGCCCAGGCCAACCAGGCCGTGTTCATGGCACTGCTCAAGCCGGGCGACACCTTCATGGGCATGGCGCTCGATCAGGGCGGCCATCTCACGCACGGCTCGCCGGCCAATCAGTCGGGCAAGTGGTTCAAGGTCGTGTCCTACGGCGTGAAGCCCGACACGCACCTGGTCGACTACGAGCAGATGGAAGAGGTGGCGCGCCGCGAGAAGCCGAAGCTGATCGTGGCCGGCGCCTCCGCCTATTCGCGGCACATCGACTGGGCGCGCTTCCGCAAGGTCGCGGACGAGATCGGCGCCTACTTCATGGTCGACATGGCCCACTATGCGGGCCTGGTGGCAGCCGGCGTCTATCCGAGTCCCTTGCCGCACGCCCATGTCGTCACGACGACGACGCACAAGACGCTGCGCGGCCCGCGTGGCGGCATGGTGCTGTCGACCGACGTCGAGCTCGGCAAGAAGATCAACTCGGCGGTGTTTCCGGGCCTGCAGGGCGGCCCCTTGATGCACATCATCGCCGCCAAGGCCGTGGCGTTCGGCGAGGCGCTGCGGCCCGACTTCAAGGTTTATGCCCAGAACGTCATCGACAATGCGCGCTCACTTGCTTCGGCACTGACCGAACGCGGTCTGCGGATCGTCTCCGGCGGCACCGACAGCCACGTCATGCTGGTCGATCTCCGTCCGAAGAAGGCAACCGGCGTGTCGGCCGAGAAGGTGCTGGATCGCGCCGGCATCACCGTGAACAAGAACAGCATTCCCGGCGATCCGGAGAAATACACGATCACCTCGGGGGTGCGCCTGGGCTCGCCGGCCGGCACGACGCGCGGCTTCGGCGTCGCGGAATTCCGTCAGATCGGCCATCTGATCGCCGACGTGCTCGACGGCATTGCCAAGAACGGTCCCGACGGCGATGCCCAGGTCGAAGCCCAGGTGCGCGGCAAGGTGCACGACCTTTGCTCACGCTTTCCGATCTACCGCGACTGACGACGCGCCAAGCAGAAAATAACGGGGGGAGAAGATGCGCTGTCCATTCTGCGGTCACGAGGACACCCAGGTGAAGGACTCGCGGCCGACCGACGACAATTCGGCGATTCGCCGGAGGCGCTACTGTCCATCCTGTGGCTCCCGTTTCACCACGTTCGAGCGCGTGCAGTTGCGCGAGCTGACGGTCGTGAAGAAGAACGGCCAGCGTGTCGCTTTCGATCGCGACAAGCTGGCACGTTCGATCCAGGTGGCGTGCCGCAAGCGGCCGGTCGACCCTGAACGCACGGAGCGTGTCGTCAACGGCATCGTGCGTCGTCTCGAAAGCTCGGGCGAGAGCGAGATTCCCTCGACGCAGATCGGCGAGCTGGTGATGGATGCGCTGCGTGCGCTCGATCCGGTCGCCTATGTGCGCTTTGCCTCGGTCTATCGCAATTTCCGCGAGGCCAAGGATTTCGAGGAGTTCATCTCCGACCTCGCCGAGACGAACTTCAAGGACTGAAGCGATGATGCGCGCGGCCTTAGCGCTGGCGCGCCGATCGCTCGGGCGCACCTGGCCCAATCCCGCCGTGGGCTGCGTGGTCGTGCGCGACGGCCGGGTCGTTGCGCGCGGGCGTACCCAGGCAGGGGGGCGGCCGCACGCCGAAGCCGATGCCATCGCGCAGGCCGCTGCACTCGGCATCTCGCTGCAAGGCGCCACGGCCTACGTCACGCTCGAACCGTGCTCGCATCATGGCCGCACGCCGCCCTGTGCCGACGCCCTGGTCGCGGCCGGCGTCGCCAAGGTCGTCTCGGCGCTCGAGGACCCCGATCCACGGGTGAAGGGGCGGGGACATGAACGGCTGAGGGCGGCAGGCGTCGAGGTCGCCGTGGGCGAGGGGGCCGCCGAGGCGGCCGAGATCAATGCCGGCTTCCTGACGCGGGTGAAGGCCGGCCGGCCGCTTTTCCATCTGAAGATCGCAAGCTCGCTCGACGGCCGGATCGCCACGGCGACTGGCGAGAGCAAGTGGATCACCGGGCCTGCAGCCCGCCAGCACGGCCACCACCTGCGTGCCCTGCACGATGCCATTCTGATTGGTGCCGAGACCGCGATGGCGGACAACCCGGATCTTGGCTGCCGTCTGCCCGGGCTGGCCGATCGGTCGCCGCTGCGCATCGTCCTCGATTCGCGGGCCCGTCTGTCTCCGCAGTCGCGCCTGGCGATGACGGCGCGGCAACGTCCGGTGTGGCTCCTCTGCACCAGGGCGGCGCCGGCGTCGGCTCGGGAGGCCCTGGCAAGCCTCGGTGTCGAGATCGTCGAGGTCGAGGCAGCGGCAGACGGCCGGATTGACGTGGCTGGGGCCGGCACGGTACTGGGCGCGCGCGGGCTGACCCGCGTGCTGATCGAAGGGGGCGGTGAAATCGCAGCGTCCTTCCTGAAGGCGGGGCTCGTTGACCGTATTTCCAGTTATCGCGCAGGGCTTTTATTGGGCGGCGACAGCCGCTCTGCGGTCGGGAGCCTTGGATTGGAACGGCTGGATTTCGCGCCCCGGCTGCGCCTGGTGTCGGCCCGGCAAATGGACGGCGACACGCTGGAAACCTGGAACCGGGAGGCCTAAGTAGCGGCCATGTTTACCGGCATTGTGACCGACATCGGGGAAATCGTCTCTGTCGACACCGGCGGCAATTCGGGCGATCGCCGCTTCGTCATCGCCACGAAACACGACCTGAAGGCGGTGCCGATCGGTGCCTCGATCGCCTGCTCGGGCTGTTGCCTCACGGTGGTCGAGAAAGCCGACGGCCGGTTCGCCGTCGACGTGTCCGACGAAAGCCTGTCCAAGACGCACCTCGGTGGCTGGAAGGCCGGCAGCCGGCTCAATCTCGAACTGTCACTCAAGCTCGGCGACGAGCTGGGCGGCCATCTGGTCTACGGCCATGTCGACGGGGTGGGCCGGATCGTAGCGATCACGCCGGTCGGCGGCAGCGTGCGGTTCGATTTCGAGGCACCGGGAGAGGTGGCACGCTTCGTGGCGCCGAAGGGGTCGATCACGATCGACGGGATTTCACTCACGGTCAATGAGGTCGACGGCAATCGCTTCAGCGTGAACGTGATCCCGCACACGCAGGCCGTTACTACGCTGGGCCGGGCCAAGGTCGGCCAGCAGGTCAATCTTGAGGTGGATATGCTCGCGCGTTACGTTGCGCGACTGTTGGAGCACGGAAAGACATGAGCGCGCTCGAAAAGGACGCTTGGCGGATCACTTTCTCCGAAGTGAAGGCCGCGGCCGAGGACATCATCGAGGAAGCCCGCAAAGGGCGCATGTTCATCCTGGTCGACGACGAGGATCGTGAAAACGAGGGCGACCTCGTGATCCCGGCCCAGTGGGCGACACCGGATACGATCAACTTCATGGCCAAGCATGCGCGCGGCCTGATCTGCCTGGCGCTGACGCGCGAGCGCGTCGAGCAGCTCGGCCTGCCGCTGATGGCGCAGAACAACGGTACGCGCCATGCGACCGCGTTCACCGTGTCGATCGAGGCGCGGGAAGGCGTCACCACCGGCATCTCGGCAGCCGATCGCGCCCGCACCGTCGCCGTGGCGATCGATCCGTCCTGCGGCCCTCAGGACATCGTGACCCCGGGCCATGTCTTCCCGCTGGTGGCGCGCGACGGCGGCACGCTGGAGCGTACCGGGCACACCGAGGCCGCCGTCGATCTGGCGCGTCTCGCCGGCCTCACACCGGCCGGTGTGATCTGCGAGATCATGAACGACGACGGCACGATGGCCCGTCGCAACGATCTCATCACCTTCGCTCAACGTCATGGCTTGAAGATCGGCACGATCGCCGACCTGATCGCCTATCGCCGGCGCTACGATTCGATCGTCCGGCGCATCAGCGAGACCCATCTCGACAGTACCTACGGCGGTGACTTCCGCTGCGTCGTCTACCTGAACAAGGTGACGATGGCGCAGCACGTCGCCCTGGTGAAGGGCGACCCGGCGACCGGCGGCCCGATCATGGTCCGCATGCACGCCGTGAACCTCTTCACCGACACGTTGGGACAGCGCAGCGGCGGTCGCGGCGGCGAGATCGAGGCGTCGATGCGCGAGATCTCCAAGGAAGGCCGCGGCGTGATCGTGCTGATCCGCGAGCCGCTCACGGTGGTGCTGGCCGAGCAGCGCCGCCGGGCAGGAGAGCCGATTCCGCCGGCCGGTCAGGAGTTGCGCGACTACGGTGTCGGCGCCCAGATCCTGATCGACCTTGGCATCAAGGAGATGATCCTGTTGACCAACAGCAAGAAGAGCATCGTCGGCCTCGAGGGGTTCGGCCTCAAGGTGGTCGGCCAGAGGCCGGTGCCCGGCCGCACGGCGTCCTGATCATGTCGACACGGACGGAAACCCCGACGGCCCGCCCCACGGTCGACGGAGTGAAGGGCGCGCGCATCCTGATCGTGGAGTCGCCGTACTACACGGAAATCGCCGAAGCTCTGGTCGAGGGGGCGGTGCGGGAGATCGAGAAGAACGGCGCCAAGGCCGAACGTGTCGCGGTGCCTGGCGCCTTCGAGATTCCCGGTGCGATTGCGCTTGCCGCGTCGAAAAAGGGCAGGCGCTATGACGGCTATGTCGCGCTGGGCTGCGTCATTCGCGGCGAGACCTCGCACTACGACTATGTCTGTGGCGAGAGCGCGCGCGGCCTGATGGATCTCGCGGTCCAGCAGAAGCTCGCGATCGGCTACGGCATCGTCACGGTCAACACCATGGACCAGGCCAAGGCGCGCGCCTTCACCGACCGTGGCGACAAAGGCGGCGATGCTGCGCATGCCTGTCTCGCGATGGTGGCTCTCGGCCGCCGCTGGAAGGGCAAGTGAGCGACAAGCCGGCCCCCAGTCGTCGCCAGGCCGCCCGACTGGCGGCGGTGCAGGCTCTCTATCAATGGCAGGAGGGCGAGGACGCGCCCGCCGAGATCATCGAGCAGTTTTTGCGCGTGCGTACCGGCGAAGCAGGCGAGGGCGGCATGCGCCGTGATGCCGACCGGCCGCTTTTCAAGGACGTGGTCGAGGGCACGGCTGCCCATAGAAACGAACTCGAGACCGTGGTGTCGGGGGCGCTGGCGCAGGACTGGACCTGGGGCCGTATCGACCGGCTGGTCCGGGCCATTCTGCTGGCCGGGGCCTACGAGCTGGTTCATCGCAAGGACGTGCCGGCGCGGGTGGTGATCAACGAGTATGTCGAGATTGCGCACGCCTTTTACGACCAGGGTGAGCCGAACTTCGTGAATTCGGTGCTCGACCGTGTGGCGCGGCAGATGCGCTCGGCCGAACTGGTGAAGTAGGCCGCCGTGGCGCCGCGCCGGCGGATCGGCGAGTTCGAGCTGATTGCCCGTTATTTCGCGCCCCTGGCGCGCGATTTCCCCGGGGCCGGCGGCCTGAAAAGCGACAATGCCGTCTTTTCCGCCGACCCTCGCCGCGATCTCGTGGTCAAGACCGACATGGTCGTGTCGGGCGTCCACTTCCTGCCGGACGAGCGGCCGCAGACGATCGCCGCCAAGGCGCTGCGCGTCTGCCTGTCGGACCTCGCGGCCGGCGGGGCGACGCCGCATGCCTATCAGCTCGCTTTGGCGTTGCCTTCCGATTGGAAGGAAAGCTGGATCGCCGCCTTCGCTCGGGGACTGGCGGTCGACCAGCGCCGATATGGCGTCAGCTTGAGCGGCGGCGATACCGTGGTGACGCCGGGACCGCTCAGCGTGTCGATTACGGCCTTCGGCAAGGTCGCGCGTGGACGAGCCATGCGGCGCGACCGCGCCCGGGCAGGGGACGAGCTCTGGGTGACCGGGACGATCGGTGACGGTGCGCTTGGCCTGCTGGCGGCACGCGGTCGGCTGAAGGGGATCACTCCGCGGCAAGGCGCGATGCTCGAAGGTCGGTACCGCCTGCCGCAGCCGCGCTGCGCGCTCGGCGTTCGCCTGCCCGGGATCGCAACCGCGTCGGCCGACGTGTCGGACGGTCTCCTGGCCGATGCCGGCCACGTCGCCGATGCGTCGGGCCTTGCCGTCGTCGTCGAGCGCGAGGCCATCCCACTGTCAGCGGCGGCGCGGACAGCGTTGACGGTCGAGTCGAAACTGTGGGCGGCCGTCCTGGGCGGCGGGGACGACTACGAGCTTGTTCTTGCTGTACCGCGCCGCAAGCGGGCCGCACTCCGAGCGGCGGCCGACGCCTCCGGCATCGACGTGACCCGGATCGGCCATTTTACACACGGCGCCGGTGTACAGCTCATGATCGACGGCCGGGCGGCGCCATTGCCGCGCAAGGGTTATGTGCACTTCTAGTGATACGCGTCCTCGGCGTAGCTGAGTCGCGCCATCGGAGTGGCCGCCCAGCGGCTCGGCGACTAGAGTGCGCGCCCAATGGACGGCTCGATCAAGGTGCAGGAAACGACCGCAGAAGCCAGCGGCGGCATTCCGCGGCGCTCGATGCGCAACATTGCGTTGCTGGCGATGTGCCAGGCGCTCACGCAGAGCAGCAACACGCTTATGTTCGCCTCGTCGGCACTGGCGGTGCTGACCATCGTTTCGCCGGACATGCGCATGTGGGCCAATCTTCCGGTCACTATGCAGCATCTGGGCGTGATGCTCTCGGTCTTCCCGGCCTCGCTGCTGATGATGCGGCGTGGCCGCAAGTTCGGCTTCCGCAGCGGTTCGATCATGGGCATGGTCGGCGCCTCGTGCGCAGCGATCGGGCTCGGTCTCGGCAGTTTTCCGGTCATGTGCCTGGGCGGCATTTTCCTGGGCTACGGAATCGCTAACATGCAGCTCTACCGCTTCGCCGCCGTCGAGCTGGCGCCGGGGCAGTATCGAGCGCAGGCGATTTCCTACGTGACGGCGGGCGGTGTGCTGGCCGGAATCATCGGGCCGACCCTGGCGCGCTTCACGCCCGACCTCTGGCTGCCGACTTTCCAGGCGAGCTTCGTGGCCGTCGTCGTTGTCCACATCCTGGTTTTCATCATTCTGGGCTTCATCGAGTTTCCATCGATCAAGGCCGAGGACGGGGCGGGCCCGCAACGGCCGCTCCTCGAGATCGTGACCCAGCCGACCTACATGGTGGCCTGCGCCGGTGCGATGATCGCCTTCGGCGTGATGTCCTTCGTGATGGCGGCATCGCCGCTCGCCATTGTGCAGTGCGGCCTCGACAAGACCGAGGCGCCCGTGACGATCTTCGTGCACGTCATGGGGATGTTCCTGCCGTCGTTCTTCACCGGCCACCTGATCTCCCGATTTGGCGTGTTCAACATGATGTTGGTCGGCATCGGACTGTTGATGGCCGGCGTCGCCGTCGCCCTGCTGGGCGTCACGGAGTGGCATTTCCGCGGGGCGCTCAGCCTGAACGGGGTGGGGTGGAACTTCCTGTTCGTCGGCGCCACGACGCTTCTGACCACGACCTACAAGCCGGCGGAGCGCGGCA
This sequence comes from Alphaproteobacteria bacterium 65-37, assembly GCA_001897995.1. GTDB lineage: Bacteria > Pseudomonadota > Alphaproteobacteria > Reyranellales > Reyranellaceae > Reyranella. The sequence goes on from MKRV01000254.1 coordinate 12,123, forward strand.
AGGCACAGGCCTTCAACGACTTCATGGTGTTTGGCGTCACCACGGTGTCGAGCCTGATGGCCAGCGTCGTCCTGGAGTTGCGGGGCTGGGACGCGCTCAACCACGTCGCCTTCGTCCTGGTGCTGATCGCGCTTCTCATCATCGGCATCTTCCGCCTGCGTCATCCGTCACGCGCCTGACGCCAACCCTTTGACGCGACGGGGTTTTTTCCAGTCGCGTGTTGCGCAGATAGTTTTCATCTGTCATTTTTTCAGGGCTCGCTTCCGGGGGAGATACGACTTCGGCCGCGATGCAGGAAGCGCTGTGAAAACAACGGGTTAATAAAATATGTCAACCATTCTATGGGCCGTAATAGGCTGTGGCGTCCTCGCCCTGCTGTACGGCGTCGTTACCGCGTCGCGGGTCATGGCATCAGATGCCGGCACGCCCCGCATGCAGGAGATTTCGCAGGCTGTGCAGGAGGGGGCGGCGGCTTACCTGCGCCGCCAATACACCACCATCGGCATCGTTGGCGTGGTCGTTCTGATCATCCTTGCGCTGCTACTGGGCAAGTTCGCCGCGATCGGCTTCCTGATCGGCGCCGTGCTGTCGGGGGCCGCGGGCTTCATCGGCATGAACGTCTCGGTCCGCGCCAACGTGCGCACGGCGGCCGCTGCGCAGAAGAGCCTGGGGCAGGGCCTCGACCTCGCCTTCAAGTCAGGCGCGATCACCGGCATGCTGGTGGCGGGCCTCGCGCTTCTCGGCGTCGTTGGTTACTTCGCGCTGCTTCTCAACATGGGCATTCCTGCCGGTGGCCGCGTGATGGTCGACTCGCTGGTGGCCCTGGGCTTCGGCGCCTCGCTGATCTCGATCTTCGCCCGCCTCGGCGGCGGCATCTTCACCAAGGGGGCTGACGTCGGCGGCGACATGGTCGGCAAGGTCGAAGCCGGCATCCCGGAGGATGACCCTCGCAACCCGGCCACCATCGCCGACAACGTGGGCGACAATGTCGGCGACTGCGCCGGCATGGCCGCCGACCTGTTCGAGACCTATGCGGTGACGACGGTTGCCACCATGGTCCTGGCGTCGATCTTCTTCGCGGCCGATGCCGCGCTGGTCGCCAAGCTGATGACCTATCCGCTGGCCATCGGCGGCGTCTGCATCATCACCTCGATCATCGGCACCTACTTCGTCCGGCTCGGCTCGGACAACAACATCATGTGGGCGATGTACAAGGGCTTCATCGCGGCGGCGGTGCTGTCGATCCCGGCCATCTGGTTCGTGACCTCGCATGTCGTCGGCATGGACACGGTCATGAAGGTCGGCGCGATGTCGTTCACCGGCATGTCGCTGTTCTGGTGCTCGCTGGTCGGCCTCGCCGTCACCGGCCTGATCATCTGGATCACCGAGTATTACACCGGCACCGATTATCGCCCGGTCAAGGCGGTGGCGCAGGCGTCGGTCACCGGTCACGGCACCAACGTGATCGCCGGTCTTGCCATGTCGATGGAGGCCACCGCGCTGCCGGCGCTGGTGATCTGCTCCGGCATCGTGGTCTGCTACATGCTGGCCGGCCTGTTCGGCATCGCCATCGCCACCACCGCCATGCTGGCGCTGGCCGGCGTGGTCGTGGCGCTCGATGCCTACGGACCGGTGACGGACAACGCGGGCGGCATCGCCGAAATGGCGGGCCTGCCGAAGGAAGTGCGCAAGAACACCGACGCGCTCGACGCGGTCGGCAACACCACCAAGGCTGTCACCAAGGGTTACGCCATCGCTTCGGCGGGCCTCGGTGCGCTGGTGTTGTTCGCGGCTTACACCGAAGACCTCAAATACTTCATCGGTCAGGGCAAGCTCGGTGTTCAAGGGGCTGTGCAGTTCAGCCTCGAGAACCCGTATGTCATCGTCGGCCTGCTGATCGGCGGCCTGCTGCCGTATCTCTTCGGCGGCATGTCGATGCTGGCCGTCGGCCGTGCGGCGCAGGCGGTGGTCGAGGAAGTGCGGCGTCAATTCAAGGAGAAGCCCGGCATCATGGCGGGCACCGACCGGCCGGATTACGGCCGTGCGGTCGACATGCTCACCAAAGCGGCGATCAAGGAGATGATCGTCCCGTCGCTGCTGCCGGTGCTGTCGCCGATCGTGCTCTACGTGGTCATCTCGGCCATCGCGACCAAGGCCGATGCCTTCGCCGCGGTGGGCGCCATGCTGCTCGGCGTGATCGTCACCGGCCTGTTCGTCGCCGTCTCGATGACGGCGGGCGGCGGTGCCTGGGACAACGCCAAGAAGTACATCGAGGAAGGCCATTTCGGTGGCAAGGGATCCGAAGCCCACAAGGCCGCGGTGACCGGCGACACCGTTGGCGACCCGTACAAGGATACGGCAGGCCCGGCCGTCAACCCGATGATCAAGATCACCAACATCGTGGCTCTGCTGCTGCTCGCCGTGCTCGCGCACTGAACGACAGCCGTCACAAAGAGAAAGCCCCGGTCGAAGGACCGGGGCTTTTTCGTTGGCGCTCGGCGCGTCGGCTCAGATGCCGCCGCCACCGCTGGTGGGCGCACCTGGATTGCTCTGCTGGCGGGGACCGCTGAAGCGGCCGACGTTGCCCAGGATCTGCTCCAGGATCGTCAGCTCCTTGCCCGAGGTCGGCGTGGTGCGCCGGACCATGGCGATGTCCTCGCCATCCTTCAGGTCGTAGTTCTTGATGCCTTCGATGCGCCCCGAATCGTTGAAGGTGATCTGGATGACCTTCTGTTCGGTGATCTTGGGTTTCAGAAAGGCCCAGTATTCCTGGGTTTCGTTGATGTAATACCAGATATTGGGATTGAAGGTCGCGACGGCCGAGGGCGACCCGATCAGACGCACGACGTCTTCGCGGCTCTGGGCGCCGACCTCGAGCTTGTCGACCGAGCCTGGGGTCGGTGAAAAGCCGCGGTGATCGACGACGTTGCTGCAGGCGCTGAGTGCGACAGCGAAGAGGGGGCCTGCCAGGGCAAGCGGGACGGTGCGACGCATGGACGGTTTCTTGGCTTCGCGAGAAAGAGGGGCCACAACATGTCGTGATGCTCGGCCTTGGTCAACCGGCCGACGCCAAGTGAGCGGGGGAGGAACGGGCCGTGTTTCGTCGCAGGAAGCCAGAGGAAGAGTTCGCCGCTTCCGTCTATCGCCGTACGGCCGAGCAGTCGCGCACACCGGAGCTGTACGAGCGCTGCGGCATCCCCGACAATCTCTATGGACGTTTTGATTCGCTTGCCTTGCATGCGGCCCTGATGATCGATCGGCTGCGCCGCGAACCCGACGGCGACGTCGTGGCGCAGGCCTTCTTCGACGCGATGTTCAGCCACCTCGACCTGACGCTCAGGGAAATCGGGGTGCAGGATCTCGGTGTCGGACGTCGCATCAAGATCATGGCCGAGGGCCTGCACGGCCGAGCCCTGGCCTACCGCGAAGCCCTGGCGGATGGGCCGATGCCATTGGGCGAGGTCTTGCGCCGCAACGCCTATGGCGGTAGTCCGCCTGACAGCAGCGAAGCTGTGGATGGCTTGGAGGCCTACGTCCGCAGCTATGTGGCAAAGCTTGCCGCAACGGCGCGCAACGATCTCGCTAAGTGATTTAAGAAAATGTCTCAAGATACTGATAAAAAACAGAAATCTGAAATAGAACGCCTTGTCGATTTGGACAAGATGGGCTTGAAGGGGGCGGCGCTCGAAATCGTCGCCAGCGAGTCCGAGCGCGCTGCTCTGGCCAAACGCTTCGGCTTTCTCGGCCTGCCGGCTCTTTCAGCTCGGGTAACCGTCGACCGCAGACCGGGCGGTCAGGTCGTGGTCGAGGGGCGGTTGCGGGGGAAAATCGTGCAGGCCTGCGTCCTCAGCCTCGAGCCGGTCGGCCAGGAGCTTGACGATGCCTTCAGGCTGGTTTTCGCCGAGAGCGTGTCCGACGAGCGCGATCCGGAGAGCGGGGAGGCTGTCCTGAGCGCCCAGGCGGATGCTCCCGAGCCCCTCGCAGGGAACATGCTCGATGTAGGCGAAATTGTCGCCGAACAGCTGTCTTTGACCGCTGATCCTTACCCAAGAAGGCCCGGAATCAAGCTTGAAGACGTGCTTCCCAAGCTGCGCACGGCGGGGCGGCGAGGGCCTCCGGAACAGCGTCGGCACCCCTTCGCCGGCCTGGCGGCCCTGAGGGACAAACCTCGCCGTGGTCGCTAAACTGTTGCGGCGGTGGAACGATTTAGCTAGAGAATGCCGCCCGCCGCGCCAGAGAGCGCGGCCGCAGCTTTTTTGGGGCAGGCGTTGATCCTCTTGAACGCCCCCCGTCGTGGAGATTCGTCATGGCAGTTCCCAAGAAGAAGGTTTCGAAGTCCCGCCGCAACATGCGTCGCGCCCATCACGGGTTGCCGACCATGGCTTACATCGAGTGCAAGAATTGCGGCGAGCTGAAGCGCCCGCATATGGTTTGCACCCATTGCGGCTACTATCGCGAGGACATGCCGGTCCTGGCCGACAACGCGTCGGCCGAGAAGTAGTTCGCAGCACGCCGCCGGCAATGCGCTGGCAGTCGACAGGCGGAGCTTGACGGTGGGCACGGGCAAGATCGTCCTGGCGCTCGATGGCATGGGAGGCGATCACGCCCCCGATGTCATCGTGAACGGTGCCGATATTGCCCGTGAGCGCTATCCCGGCACGTCGTTTCTGCTGTTCGGCGATCCGGCGCGGCTGAAGCCGCTGGTCGACAAGCGCAAGGGGCTGTCGCAGGTCCTCGAGATCGTGGCGGCCGAGGATGCGGTGCTGGCGGAGGACAAGCCGTCCTTCGCGCTGCGTCGACGTCGCAAGTCGAGCATGTGGCTGGCTGTCGATGCCGCCGCTCAAGGGCGCGCCGATACCGTTGTGTCCGCAGGCAATACCGGGGCACTGCTCGCCATCTCGATGTTTGCCATGCGCACCATCGCTGGCGCGCGTCGTCCGGCGCTGGCCTCGTTCCTGCCGACCTCTCGTGGCGAGACGGTGATGCTCGATCTCGGGGCCAACCTCGAGTGCGACGCCGACAACCTCGCCGAGTTCGCGGTGATGGGCAGCGTCTTCGCGCAGGTTCTCCTCGGTCTCGATCGGCCCAAGGTCGGCCTGCTGAATGTCGGCTCCGAAGAAGAGAAGGGGCACGACGAATTGCGGAAGGCTGCGGCTTGGCTGCGTCGTCCGGAGGCACCGGTCAGCTTTCACGGCTTCGTTGAGGGCAACGACATCGGTAGCGGCGTGGTGGACGTGGTCGTCACCGACGGGTTCACGGGAAATGTCGCGTTGAAGTCGATCGAGGGAACCGCGAAGCTCTATTCGCAGTTCGTGCGTGACGCCTTCAAGACGTCGACCTTCGCCAAGATCGGTGCTCTCTTTGCGACGGGTGCCTTGGTGAAGATGCGCAAGCGCGTCGACCCGCGCCGCTACAATGGCGGTGTGTTCCTGGGCCTTGACGGCGTCTGCGTGAAAAGCCACGGCGGCACCGATGCCTTGGGCTTCGCCTATGCGATCGGCGTGGCCGTCGATCTGGTTCGTTACGAGTACAAGAACAAGCTTGCCGAAGGGCTGACCAAGTTGCGGGAAGTCACGTCGGCTGCCGAAGCGCCGGTATCGGCGTTGCAGGCAAGTGGAGGCGGCGAGTGATCCGTTCGGTTGTTCAGGGATGTGGCGCCTACCTGCCGGAGCGTGTCGTCACCAACGACGAACTGGCCCGCAAAGTCGAGACGTCGGACGAGTGGATCCAGCAGCGGACGGGGATCCGCCAGCGTCATATCGCGGCCGATGGCGAGTTCACGTCACACCTCGCGCTGAAGGCCTCACAGCGCGCGCTTGAGCATGCCGGTGTAAAGGCCTCGGACCTCGACCTGATCGTGCTGGCGACGGCCACGCCGGACGAAACCTTTCCGGCGACGGCGACGCGCGTCCAGGCCGAGCTCGGCATGACGCGCGGCGCGGCGTTCGACGTCCAGGCTGTTTGCGCGGGCTTCGTCTATGCCGTTTCCGTCGCCGATAGCCTGATCAAGAACGGCATTGCGTCGACAGCACTGGTCATCGGGGCGGAGACCTTCTCGCGCATCCTCGACTGGAACGATCGTGGCACCTGCGTGCTGTTCGGCGACGGTGCGGGAGCCATCGTTCTCAAGGGCGAGCAGGGCGCGGGCACCTCGGCCGACCGCGGCATCCTTGCCAATGCACTGCACTCCGATGGCCGGCAGCACGACATCCTTTATGTCGATGGTGGCCCGTCATCGACCCGCACCACGGGCTTCCTCCGCATGGAGGGCAAGGAAGTGTTCAAGCATGCCGTGGTGAACATGGCGGCCGTGGTGGGCGAAGTCCTGGAGAAGGCGGGGCTTCAGTCGAAAGACATCGACTGGCTGGTGCCGCATCAGGCGAACAAGCGGATCATCGACGGGACCGGCCGCAAGCTCGGGCTGCCGGCGGAGCGCGTTGTCGTGACCGTCGACAAGCACGCCAACACCTCAGCGGCCTCGATCCCCCTGGCGCTCGATACCGCTGTCAAGGACGGCCGTATCAAGAAGGGCGACATCTTGCTGATGGAAGGAATCGGCGGTGGCCTGGCCTGGGGGGCCTCGTTGGTGCGCTGGTAGACTATCTTGACGGCGTGGGCGGAAATCGCCCGTAACGGAACGTGAACAGACGCCGATTCAAGTCTAGCCTCTATCCTACTGATATTGACCGCTTTCCCACCTTAGAGTATGGATTAAGTAGGGGGAAGGAAGGGTACCGGATGGAAGGCCGGACGATCACGCGAGCCGATCTCAGCGAGTCAGTGTTCCAGGAAGTGGGACTGTCTCGTAATGAGTCCAGCGACCTTGTGGAGACGATCCTCTCCGAGGTGGTGGAGGCTTTGGCACGTGGCGAGTCGGTAAAGATCTCCTCGTTCGGGAGCTTTACGGTTCGCGACAAAGGTCAGCGCGTAGGCCGCAATCCGAAAACCGGACAGGAAGTTCCGATCCTGCCACGGCGCGTACTCGTCTTTCGAGCGTCGAATGTCCTGAAATCGCTGATCAACGGGGCACCCGATGAGAACTAAGGGGTAGTTGCGAGCTGTTGTCGGGGGGATTGAGAGATGGCTGTTTCCGTTCAGGCCGCTGAAAAGCGGGTCGAGAAGTCGGCGCAGGCCTTTCGCACGATCAGCGAGGTCGCAACCGAGCTCGACGTACCGCAGCATGTGCTGCGGTTCTGGGAAAGCAAGTTCAGTCAGGTCCGTCCGCTGAAGCGCGGCGGTGGCCGCCGCTACTACCGGCCGGAGGACATCGACCTCCTGCGCCGTATCCGCACGCTGCTCTACGAAGACGGCTACACCATCAAGGGCGTCCAGCGCCTGTTGAAGGAGGGACGCGGCCGCCTGCCGGCGCAGCGGCTCGACCTGGCTGCGGAAAGCGCGCTCGAGAGCCTGCGCATCGTCTCGGCGCGCGCCGAGGCCATGGCAACCGGCAACCGCCAGCCACTGCCGCGCACCGGGCCACAGCCTTCGACAACGACACCGCGTGCCGCCGTGCTCGACCTGCACAAGCGCCGTGAAATCGAATCCGTGCTCGAGGATCTCGAGCAGGCGCTGACGCAACTGCGCAGCACCCTGAAGGCACACAACTGACATTCGCGTCGGCGTAATCCGGGATCGCTCTCAACGTGTGGCTGTCTCCGATCCTTACAGCCACAAGATCGGGTGTCGATTGTAAGAGAGTGTAACAAGCATCTGATTTTGCTTGGGTTTTTGTCGCGCGCGCGTATCTTGAGTCATGAGGGGCTTTTAAACCGGTATCGTCAGAGGGGGACGTCGCCGTGTTCGCAGAGCATGACCTGACGCGTCAGCATACGCGCTCAGTTGATATTTTTGCGTTGAATGACAATCAGTTGGAAGGTGATCTTCCAACGATACATGAGATTCTTTACTTGCGCCGCGGCTTGTCGCAGGCCGGTGGGAAACTGCCGCTGTTCGATCTCGACGGTCAATCCGTCGATGTTGCCATTGTCAAAAACTGCTTGAAGCGGGGATGGGCCGAGCCTTGGTTCACCAATCCGCTGAAGCCCGACTGGCTGGTGTGCAAGCTTACGGCGAAGGGCCGGCAGGCCTTGGAGCAGCCGTAACGATCCAGGCCATCAGGCCGGCTGCTGCCAGCAGCACGGCGGCCAGCAGGAAAGGCGCTCCCGGCCACGCCGCGCCGGGCTGCGCGATGAAGTAGGCAAAGGTGAGCGAGAACAGGGCTGGGCCGACCAGCGACGAGACGCTCATCATCGAATTGTTGGCACCCTGGAGCTGGCCTTGCTCGGAGGGACCGACCAGCCGGCTCATCAGGCCAAGCGCGGCCGGGCCCGACAGGCCCCAGAACGCCATCACCGGCACGCCCAGCCAGAACAGCGTTCCGGTGGGAGCCAGCCCGTAGATCGTCATGCCAGCGGCACCGAAAGCAAGTCCCAGGATCAGAGTGCGCCGTTCGCCGAGGTAGGACACTGCCGGCCCGACGAGGGCCCCCTGCACGATAGCGGAGCAGACGCCGACCAGCGCCAGGGTGAGACCGACCATCTCCTCCTTCCAGCCGTAGCGATAGCCGGCATAGAGGACGAAGACGGTCGGCAGGACCTGATGGGCGACGCCGCCGAGAAAATTGACCGCCGACAGGCCAAGCAGGTGAGTGTGCGAGGCCAGCAGCTTCAAGGCGCCGACCGGATTGGCGCGTGCCCAGCTGAACCTCATGCGCTTGTCCGGCGACAGCGACTCCGGCAGCACGAACCAGCCGAACGCGGCATTCGCCAAGGTGCCGGCAGCGGCCACCCAGAAGGGCAGCCGTGGATCCATCCCGCCCAGCAGGCCGCCAGCTGCCGGGCCCAGTACGAAACCCAGGCCAAATCCCACGCCCACCAGGCCAAAGGCCTTGGCGCGCCCCTCGGGCTTGGTGACATCGGCGATGTAAGCGAAGGCGGTGCTGATCGTGGCCGCCGTGATGCCCGAAATCACCCGGCCGACGAACAGCAGCAAAAGCGAAGGCGCCAGGGCCATGAAGATGTAGTCGAGCCCGAGTCCCAGGCAGGAGATCAGGATGATCGGTCGGCGGCCGAAGCGGTCCGACAGGGCGCCGAGCAGGGGCGAGAACAGGAACTGCATCAGGCCCCAGACCGTCGCGAAGACACCGAAAACCTCGGCGGCGCCGGCGGTGTCGCCGTCCATGAACCCGAGGACCAGCGTCGGCAGGACCGGGATCATCAATCCCAGGGACAGGACGTCCAGCGTCACCGTGCAGAAAATGAAGATGAGCGCCCGCCGGGTGTTCATTGCGGTTGTAGGTGCGACCCGGAAGCCGTCAGCGCAAGGGTGATCTTGTGGTGCTATCCTTTTCCGGAATGAAACGCGCGTTCCGCCGACTGCTGCTCGCCTGCGCGGTGCTGCTTTTGCTGCAAGTCGACCTCGCACTCGCGCAGGAGAGCAAAGGGCCGATCCGCGGGCTCATCTCCATGGGAGCCTATCGCTTCGTCGGCTATGGCGGCGATCCGGTCAATACGCTCGAACCGCTCGATGCCAAGCCGGGCATCTTCGGCGGCCTCGTCGTGATCGCGAGCTGGAAGCAGCTCCAGCCCACGCCCGGCGCCGAGATCGATGCCGGCAACGTAATCGACAAGGCCCTGGCGGAGGTTCGCACCTACAACGAAAGAAACCCGCAGAAACCGCTCGGTGTGAAGCTCAGAGTATGGGGCGGTTTCGAGGCGCCGGATTGGGCGAAGCACCTCGGGGGGCCGCCCATCGCAACGATCTTCAATGAAAAGCCGCGCTCAGTGGGGCGCTTCTGGAGTCCAGCCTATCGGGAGGCCTGGGCTCGGCTGCAGCAGCAATTGGCTGTGCGCTTCGACCGGCGACCGCTGATCAACGAGGTCGCGATCACGAGCTGCATGTCCTACACCGCCGAGCCGTTCGTCGTGCCGATCCAGGAAGGCGTCCTGAGGCCGCTGCGCGCGGCAGGCTTCACGGAGGCAGCCTATCGGGAATGTCTCGGGGATGCGGTTGCCGACTATGCGCCGTGGCGGCAGTCGCGGCTGGTGCTGTCGGTCAATCCGCTGCGCACCGCGCCGGGGCAGGGCAACGGTGATCAGGCTTTCACGGAGGGCCTCATGCACGGCTGCCGCCAGACGCTCGGACGCCGCTGCGTGTTCGACAACCACGACCTCGACACCGGACTTCCGGGGCCGCTCCATCGGATCTACGCCACGATGAAGCAGCTTGGACCGGAGATCGAATTCCAGACCTGGCGGACGACCCCCAAGGACTTCGACGGAACGATCAGGCTGGGTGTGTCGTACGGTGCGAGCGCGATCGAGCTGTACCAGGACTATGGCGGGTTCCCGCTGGTCGCGAGCTCCCGGCTCCGGCAGTGGGCGGCAATGCTGGAAAGAAACAGCAGGTAATTGGTCGGGGCGACAGGATTTGAACCTGCGACCCCCAGTCCCCCAGACTGATGCGCTACCAGGCTGCGCTACGCCCCGACCGGTGCCCCGGAGCGCTCGGCCCCGCGGCACGGGGGCTTTAGCGCGAATAGCAGCGATGCCGCAAGCTGCCTTGTGGTGATCGTTCGGCCGACAGATACAGGGACCATGATCGATTCTGCCCAGCGCGTCCTGCTGTTCTCCTCCATCGGCCACGCTTTGATGCACATGATGACGGCCTTCTATGCCGTGATCGTGCTGACGCTCGCGATCTCCTGGAACCTGCCGGCGGAGGACCTGCTGCGCCTCTACGCCCCGGCGACCGTCCTGCTGGGGGTCATGTCGCTGCCGGCCGGCTGGGCATCCGACCGGTTCGGCGCCCCGGCCATGATGGTTGTCATGTTCTTCGGGCTCGGCCTGTCGTCGATCGCCTGCGGACTGGTCCCGACGGGGGACACTTTTGCACTCTCCCTCGCGCTCTGCGGCATCGGCGCCTTCGGTGCCTTCTACCATTCGGTCGGGATCGGCTGGGTGATCCGGACGGCCAAGGAGCAGGGCCATGCGATGGGCGTGAACGGCCTGTGGGGCAGTGCCGGCCTGGCAATGTACGGGATCGTGCCGGGTGTGCTGATCACGCTGGCCTCCTGGCGCGCGGCGTTCATCGTGCCTGGCCTGGTCTGCATTGCCGTCGGCGTCGTGCTCTTCGTGCAGATGCGCCAAGGCAAGGTCGGTGACCGACCCATGCCCGCGACACCCGGTGTGCAACTGGGGCGGCGCGAGTTCTGGCGGGTCTTCTCGGTGCTGTCGGTCACCATGGCGCTGGAAGGGGTGATCTGGCAGGCCGTCATGTTCGGCGCCGCCCTGGTCTTAGAGGTGAAGCTCGCACCGGAGATCGCGGCCCTGCGGGATGGCCTGTCGTCCTGGGGTATCGTGACCAAGACGGTCCTGTGGGTCGGGCTGGCGACCTCCATGATCTATGTCGTCTCGGGTTTCGCGCAGTACGCGATGGGGCGGCGGATCATCGATCGCTACCCGCTGAAGGTGACCTATGTGATCGCCTCGGCTCTCCAGGTCGGCGCCATGCTGGCACTCGCGATGGGCAACGGCTACGTGGCGCTGCTCGGGGCCATCGCCTCGGCCGTGCTGAGCGCCGCAGCGGGGCCGATCGAGAACATCCTGATCGCCCGCTATACGCCCAGCCGCTATCACGGACTGGGTTTCGGCGCGAAGTTCGTCGTGGCATTCGGAGCGGGGCCGCTGGCGATCCTGCTGATCGCCTGGATCCGCGAGACGACCGGCAGTCTCGAGCTTCTGTTCCTGGGCCTTGCCGCCACCTCGGTGGTGATCACGCTGGTGGCGCTGCTGCTGCCGTCCAATGATCGCGATCGCGGCCAGGAAGCCGTCGGACCGGCGCCGCAGACGGCGCCGGCCGAATAATCAGCGTTCTTTTCGAGCCCTACTTGGTGCCGCGGGCCGCCTTGTAGGCCGGCCGCGCCAGGCAGCGATCGAGCCAGGCGCCGGCATTGGGGAAGGGAGCGAAGTCGACCTTGATCGGCTTGGCCCAGCTGCAGATCGACGCCAAGTTGAGGTCGGCCACGGTGAAGGTCGAGCCGAGCAGATAGTCACGACCCTGCAACGCGCCATTCAGGACGGCGAGCGGCTTGGGCAGCGCCTTCTGCGCCTCTGCGACTGCCTCGGGCTTGCGCTTGTCCGGCGGCGTCATGAACATGTCGATCAGAATGGTGAGCAGATGGCGCTCGAGTTCCGTCATGCCCCAGAAGCTCCACTGCCAGGCCAGCGCCTGATCCTCGAGGCTCGCCGGCATGAAGCCATCCTTGCCGTGCTTGGTGGCGAGATAGAGGTTGATCGCCATCGATTCGAACAGCTTGAAATCGCCGTCGACCAATGCCGGCACCTTGCCGTTGGGGTTGACCTTGAGATAGTCGGCCCCTTTGAGATCCTTCATCTCCACGGCGACATGCTCGAACGGAATGCCGAGCTCGTGCACGATCCACAACGCGCGAGCGGCGCGCGATGCGGTGGGTCCGTAGATCTTGACGGTCACAGATAGTCTCCCCAGTCTCAGAAACAACGAGACGATAAAGCAGCCCGCCGCGTCGGTCTAACGCTCTATTCCGCCAGTCCGTACTCGTGCCCGACGTAGCCGTGTGGATGGCCGAAACGCTCGTTCATGATCATCGCCAGATCCTTCTCGGGCGACGCGATCCAGCCACCGGCACGTACCGCATAGCGGCGGGACGCGGCGGTGGCGGGCGGCGGCTTACCCTGCTGCAGGGCGCGGGCGGCACCCATCACCAGTTTGCGGAACTCGACGATGCCGATGTCGGTCGGGCCGAGATGCTCCTTGGTGCGGTCCTGGATCGCGCCCTGGCTGTCCTGGATCGCGGCATCCTGGTCCGACACGCCGCTGATCCCGGTGAAGCTCAACGTCTTCTGAAGATCGCGGTCGATCAGGTAGTCGTTGCCCATGTTGCGCTTGGGCACGTAGTGATCGTCGATCTCGGCATGCAGGCTGAGCCCTTGCGCATACTTGGCGCGCTCGGCGTTGGTGAGCGGCCGATCCGGGACCCAGCTGTAGGTGTAGACCCAACAGCTGACGTCATCGATCGGGACCCAGCTTTGCCCATGATAGACCTCGCCTGGGAAGGCGACCGGCACCAGCGCGTGGTTGGGTGTCAGGTATTGGGCGATACGCCAGTAGAGGTCGGTCGAGTCCGTCTTGCGGCCGGCCGCGATGACCAGACCGGCGTCGTGCCCCTGGATCCTGAACTTAGGTCGAGGGTCGTCGGTCACCCAACGGCTGCGATCGGCGAGGCCTGCTTCCTGACCGATCGCCGACGTCTTGCGCAGGATGTCGAGCTTGACCGCCTCGTTCTTGGTCGGAATGGCGTGCAGGAACGAAAAATGGGCGGTGTCGATGGCGCCTTCGAGGCTCTGCACCCAATTGCAGTCCTGGCGCTTCTTCGAGACATAGCGATGGGCGGCAGGAACGAGGCCGAGCTCGAGCTGAGGCAATTCCGGTGTCAGCTCACGCGGCCCCATGTAGACCCAGATCATGTCGGCCCATTCGCGCGTCGGATAGGCCAGCAGCTTGATCGTGTCCTTGTAAGTCGACTCCGGCGGCGAGGTCGGCAGGTCGACACAGTTGCCGTCGATGTCGAACTTCCAGCCATGGAAGGAGCAGCGCAGACCGCACTCCTCGTTGCGGCCGAAATAGAGATTGGCGCCGCGATGCGGGCAGTGCGGCTCGACGATGCCGACGCGCCCGTCGGTCTGGCGGAAAGCCAGCAGATCCTCGCCCAGGATGCGGATCTTCTTGGGCGGGCCGTCTCTCTCCTGCAGCTCCTCCGAGAGGAGCGCCGGCATCCAGAACCGACGCAGCAGCTCGCCCATCGGCGTACCCGTACCGGCGGAGGTGAGGAACTCGTTATCGGCCTTGCTCAGCATGGCGACCCGTCAAGCAGTTGCCTTGGCCAGAGCTTGGTCGAGATCGGCGATGATGTCGCCCACTGTTTCGATGCCGATCGACAGGCGCAGAACGTCCGGGCCGGCGCCGGCGGCGACGCGCTGCTCGTCGGAAAGCTGGCGATGCGTCGTCGAGGCTGGATGGATGATCAGGCTCTTGGCATCACCGATATTGGCGAGGTGGGAGAAGAGCTCGACGCTGTCGACGACCTTGACGCCCACGTCGTAGCCGCCCTTGACGCCGAAGGTGAAGACCGAACCCGCCCCCTTGGGCAGGTATTTCCGGGCGAGCGAGTGATACTTGTTGGAGGGCAGTCCGGCATAGTTGACCCAGGCGACGGCCGGGTGCTTCTCGAGGTGCTGGGCGACGGCGAGCGCGTTGGCGCAGTGACGCTCCATGCGCAGCCCGAGCGTCTCGATCCCGAGCATGGTGAGCCAGGCGTTGAAGGGCGCCTGCGAAGGACCAAGATCGCGCAGGCCGACGGCGTGGCTGTGGAAGGTGTAGGCCATGTCGCCAAACGTCTCGAAGAAGTTCAGGCCGTGATAGGCGGGCTCGGGACCGGCGAGGCTCGGGAACTTGGCGCCCTTGGCCCAGTCGAACTTGCCCGAATCGACGACCGCACCCCCCATCGACGTGCCGGTGCCGCTCAGGAACTTGGTCGTCGAATGCACCACCAGGGTCGCGCCGTAATCGATCGGGCGGCAGAGCCAGGGAGTGGCCAGGGTGTTGTCGACCAGCAGAGGAACGCCGGCATCTTCGGCGATCCGGGCGATCGCTTCGAGGTCGCAGACGACGCCGCCGGGGTTGGCGAGGCTTTCGATGAAGAAGGCCTTGGTCTTGTCGGTGGCCGCGCGCTTGAAATTGTCCGGCTGGTCAGCATCGACGACGTTCGCCGTCCAGCCGAACTTCGGATAGGTGTTCTTCATCTGCTGCAGCGAGCCGCCATAGAGGCGGGATGCCGCGACGATCTCGGCGCCGGGCGACATCAGCGGGAAGAGGGCGAGGACCTGGGCGGCGTGGCCGGACGACGCCACCGTGCAGCCGCGGCCACCTTCCAATGTCGCAATGCGAGTCTCGAGGGCGGCGTTGGTCGGGTTGGTGAGGCGCGAGTAGATGAAACCCACGGTCTGCAGGTTGAAGAGCGCCGCGGCGTGATCGGCATCCTCGAACACATAGGCCGTGGTCTGGTAGATCGGCTGCGCGCGGGCACCGGTGGCGGGGTCGGGGGCAGCCCCTGCATGAACCGACAGCGTGTCGAAACCGTATTGTTTGTCGCTCACCGAAATCTCCATCGCAGCCTGAAATCAGAGCCGCGAGCCTAGCCATGTGGCGCCTGAAGCGTCAAACCAGCGAGGCGATGAAGGTTGCGGCCTTGCGTTCGTCGGCGGCCCGCCAGGTCCCGGTGCGATAGAGGTCGACCAGGCCATGAACCAACCCCCAGATGCGGAAGACGCGGGTCCTTGCGCCTTCTTTCGGGGAACCGACGGCGGCCACTGAAGCGGCAGTCACCCGCCTGATCGCGGGGCCGATGCCGGTTGATGCGCCGTACCATTCGCGCAGGGGCAAGGAGAACATGAGTTCGTAGAGCTGTTCGTTCGCTAGGGCGAAACGGGCATAGCTGCTCGCCAGCCGTCGGGGAGCGCCGGCGGGGACTTTCTCCAGAATGTCGGCCAGGCGGTCGAAGCCGATGGTCGCGACTTCGACCTTGAGGTCGTCGAGGGATTCGAAGTGGCGGTAGAGGGCGCGATGGTTGACGCCGATTTCGGCTGCCACGGCCCGGAAGGTCAATGCGTCACGGCCTTCGTTCTCCAGGAGGACGAGGGCAGCTTCCAGCGCGGCGCGCCTGGTGTCGCCGTGATGGAAGGTTTCGCGTTTTTGCCCACGCGCCACGGGCTCAGGCGCGTCCGCGCGAGACGTGCCAGTCGACCTTCATCTCGCCGATCTCGGCACCGTCCTCGCTCTTCAGGGAGACGACGACGGGGAACCGTACCTTGCCCTCGCATCGTACGGTTCGGAGCAGGGCATCGGGCTCGCCCCCGACGCGCGCTTCGGCCGATACCCTGCCCTTGGCTGGCCCGAGGTAGCGGATGGTCGCTTCGGCGGCCACGGGGCGCAGTTCCAACAGTATCGGCGCAAACGCGCCGGCCATCGCCGCGCCCGAGGCCGTTTCGCCGAGGGCGAAGAGGGCAGCGGCATGCTGCGTGCCGATATGGTTCAGCCCTTCCGGGCGGAACGGCAGATGGGCCGAGGCATGGCCCTTTCCGATCCTGTCGATCTCGACGCCGGCATGCCGGGCGAACGGCACGTTTCGAGCGAGCTGGTCGCGGATCGTCTCATAGAGCACGGTGTGAGCCTTAAATGTCTCCATTGGAGACATTTAGGCAATGCCGACGCCCTTGTCCAGTTCGCATCTCGGTATTGCATCGAACGGACGGAAAGCCCCGGAGCCGTCCAATTCAGACTTCCAGCCATTCCTTCCTGATCGCGGCATCGGCCATCAAGGTCGCCGGCGTTCCTTCGAAGACGATGCGGCCATGGCCCATGACGTGGACACGGCGGGAGACTTCGAGGGCTATCGCCAGCTTCTGCTCGACCAGGAGGATGCAGACGCCTCGATCGCTGATCTGACGCAGCAGG
The DNA here is from genome assembly GCA_001897995.1 of Alphaproteobacteria bacterium 65-37. GTDB lineage: Bacteria > Pseudomonadota > Alphaproteobacteria > Reyranellales > Reyranellaceae > Reyranella. The sequence continues at coordinate 28,674 of MKRV01000254.1, forward strand.
TTGGCCACGAGTTCGACCATCCGGGGAGCCAATCCTTCGGTCGGCTCGTCGATCATGATCAGGTCGGGATCACCCATCAGCGTCCGGCAGATGGTCAGCATCTGCTGCTCGCCGCCGGAAAGCACGGCGGCCGACACTTCGGCCCGCTCCTCGAGGCGAGGAAACAGGGCGAACATGTCCTGCATGGACCAGCGCCCGCGCGAACGCGGGTTCTTCTGCCCGAGGAGAAGATTTTCGCGCACCGTCAGCCCGGGAAAGACGTCGCGGTTTTCGGGCACGTATCCTACGCCGAGACGGGCGATCTCGTGCGGCTTCAGTCCCAGGATGTCGCGGTCCTTGAAGCGGATGGTGCCGGTGCAGGCGACGTCGCCCATGATGGCCTTGATCATGGTGGAACGTCCGGCCCCGTTGCGCCCCAGCAAGGCGACGATCTCGCCCTCTGCCAGGCGAAGATCGACCCCTTGCAGGACATGGCTCTTGCCGTAGTAGGCATGGACATCGCGAAGCTCGAGCATCAATCGGCGTTCCCCGGCGTCTCGGGCTTCAGCGTTCCGAGATAGGCATCCTGGACGGCCTTGTTGGCTCTTATCTCGGCGGCGCTCCCGGTGGCTATGATCGCGCCGTAGACGAGCACTGAGATTCGGTCCGCGAGGTCGAACACGACGCTCATGTCGTGCTCGACCATGACGAGGGTCTTTCCAACGGTGACCTCGCGGATCAGATCGATCGCCCGGCTGGTTTCGCTTCGGCTCATGCCCGCCGTGGGTTCGTCGAGCAGAACGACATCGGCGCCGCCTGCGATGGCGATGCCGATTTCGAGGGCCCGCTGCTCGGCATAGGTCAGGACGCCGGCCAGGACGTCCCGGCGTTGCGTCAGTCCGATCCGGGCCAGGACATCCGCGACCTTCGCCGACACGTCGGTCAGACGATCGGCCCATCGCCAGAAGCAATAGCGATAGCCACTCGACCAGAGGACGGCGCATCGGATGTTCTCGGACACCGATAGACGCGGAAACAGATTCGACACCTGGAAGCTGCGCGCCAGGCCTTGTCGATTGATGGCAAACGGCGAACGGCCGGTGATGTCGCGGCCGTGCAGCGCGACAGTGCCGCCGCTCGGCGGAAAGCGGCCGCTGATCAGGTGGAAGAGCGTGGACTTGCCGGCGCCGTTGGGCCCGATGATGGCGTGCCGTTCACCCGCGGTGACGGACAACGAGACGCCACGGATGATCGACGCCTTGCCGAAATCCTTTCGGAGGTTGTCGAGGACCAGCGCCGGCTGGGTCATTTCATGCTCTCGTGCAGACGGTTGTCGAGCTCGTTCCAGGCCCGGGCGACCACCGGCCAGGTCCGCCGGAACAGGAAGAACCCACCCAACGTGAGGAGGACGGCAACGGCCCAGGGCAGGAGCTGGCCGGTGTCGATCCTCATCCAGAAGAGCCGGAGCAGGGGGCCTTCATGTGCGTTGAGGGTGATGTGGTAGTTCATTTCCAGGAGCGTGATGACGCCGGCCGCAAAGACGAGACCGGCGCCGCCGCTCAGCAGGTAGGACGGGATCAGGCGGTGCAGCACGCCGGCGCGGAGCAGTGGCAAGTGCTTCTCGATCAGCCCTGCAATGCCGGTCGGGGCGAACAACACGGTGACGACGAACAGCAGCCCCAGATAGAGCAACCAGGCCGGCGTGATGTCGCTCAGGGAAAGCTGGATCAGGCTGATCAGCACGGCGCCGATGACCGGTCCATAGAAGAAGCCCGCTCCTCCGATATAGACCATGATCAGGACCGAGCCGGAGGCAGCGGTGGAGAGGTTGGTCGCCGTCATGATCTCGTAGTTGATCGCCGCCAGGCCGCCGGCAATACCGGCAAAGAAGGCCGAGATGACGAAAGACAACAGGCGGACCACGCGCGCGCTGTAGCCGATGAACTCGGCCCGTTCCGGATTGTCGCGGACGGCTGTAGCCATGCGCCCGAGAGGTGTCCGTGTGAAGGCGTACATGGCGATCGCCGACAGTACTCCCCAACCGACGATCAGGTAGTAGACCTGGAGCTGCGATGCGAGATCGACACCGAATAGCGCCGGCCCGGCGCTGCGGTCCGTCGTGATGCCCGACTCGCCTCCGAAAAAACTCTCGAGAATCAGCGACGAAGCGGCGACCAGCTCGGCAATGGCGAGCGAGATCATCGCAAAGGCGGTCCCGTGGCGTCGGGTCGACAACGCGCCGAACAGCAGACCGAAGGCGGCCCCGATGACGCCCGCGAAGAGCGGCACCAGCAGCACCGGGATGGGGAGCTGCTGCAGGCCGATCAGATTGATCAGGTGGATGGCGGCAAATCCGGCCAGGCCGAAATAGACAGCGTGACCGAACGAGAGGAGGCCAGTCTGCCCCAGCAGCACGTTGTAGGAGAGGGCAAAGATGATGGCGATGCCGATCAGGCACATCTTCGTCAGCGCGGTCTTCGAGGGAACGAGCTCAGGCAGCAGCAGTGCCAGCACGATCGCGACGAGCCAGACGATGCGCCCGCCATGGTTGCTCGTGGAGGTCGGTGTCATACGTCGCGGCTCCCGAAAAGGCCGCGCGGCCGAACCACCAGCATGACCAGAAGCATCAGGTAGGGCAGGATTGGCGCGATCTGGGCGATCGTCGTATGGCGGATGTCTCCCAGGAAGCTCGCGGAGGCCGTCCCGAGTCCCGCGACCCGAAAGACGTCGTCCAGCGATACGTCCATGACGACGGCAAATGTCTGGACCAGCCCGACGAGAAGCGAGGCCAGCAAGGCGCCGGGCAGTGAGCCCAGGCCGCCGATAACGACGACGGTGAACAGGATGGCGCCGAGTGCCCCGGCCATGCTGGGCGATGTCACGAAGATCGGCCCGCCAATGACTCCTGCAAGACCGGCAAGGCCGGCTCCGGCGCCGAACACCAGCATGAAGACCCGCGGAACATCGTGTCCGAGCATGCCGACCATGCCGGGATGGGTGAGCGCGGCACGGATGATCAGCCCGGTGCGGGTGCGCGACAGGGCCGCGAACAAGCCGAAGAAGATCGCTACCGCAAGCGCCAGCACGAAGACGCGATAGAAGGGGTAGGGGGTGTCGAACAGGCGGAAGAGCGGAAAGTCGAGCGCCGCCGGAATCCGGTAGGGAACACCGATCCGGCCCCAGATCATCTGGACAGCCTCCTGGATCATGAAGGCGACGCCGAAGGTGAAGAGCAGCTCCGAGACATGCCCATGCTGATGTACGCGACGCAGGCCATATCGTTCGAGCAGGGCGCCACCGACGCCGAGCGCCAGGGGGGCCAGCACCAAGGCAGGCAGAAAGCCCAGGGTCTTGGAGATCTGATATCCGAGATAGGCGCCCAGCATGTACATGGCGGCATGGGCGAGGTTGAGCACGCCCATCATGCCGAAGATGAGCGTGAGGCCGCTCGCAAGCATGAACAGCAGCATTCCGTAGATGACGCCGTTCAGGGTCGAGATGACGAGCTGTTCCAGCAAGATCGTCGTCCAGGCAAGGCAATGGAGGGATAACGCGGCGCCTGCCGCGCTACGGTGTCGAGGTCGATTGCCGTTGCCGGTTACGGCCTGCGCATCTTGCAGGTCGTGGGGACCTCGGTCTCCTTGGCCGCCGACATGCCGACGGTCTTGAAGCCGAACGGTGTCTTCTCGAGCTTCTTGGCGACATCGTCGGCCATCACCGAGACATAGAGCGGCTGGTAGAACTGGTGATCCGTGGGCCGCACGTAGGTGTCGCCCAGAGGCGTCTTGTAGCTCATCGACTCGAGCTTCTCGGCAACGGCCTTGGGATCGGAAGTCTTTGCCTCGTTCATGCTGCGCGTCAGCATCGCGATCACCGTGTCGAGGCGGTAGAAGAACATGTCGCGGCCGTACTTCTTGCCGAATTCGTCGGCCATTTTCTCGGTCGTCGGATCGGGCACGTTCATGTGCCATTCGCTGACCGCGAAGACCCGGCCAACCCCGGCCGCGCCCAGTGCGGTGACGCCACCCTCGCCATTGGCGAAATAGGTGAACCACTTGACCGGCAGGCCGAGTTCGCCGCCGGTCTTGACGAGTTGATTGAGGTCGTTGCCCCAGTTTGCCGAGATGACCGCATCGGCTCCCGTGGCGCGGATCTTGGCGATGTAGGGCGTGAAATCGGCGACCTTCTGCAGCGGGATCAGTTCGTCGCCGACGATCTGGATATCCGGCCGCTTCTCCTTGAGCATTTGCGTGGCCGCCGAGCGCACCGCTTTGCCGAACGAGTAGTCCTGATTGAACAGGTAGACCTTCTTGATCGACGGATCGTTCTTGATCTGATTGGTGATGGCGGCCGTGCGGATGTTGACGTCGGCATCGAAGCGGAAGTGCCAGAAGCTGCACTTCTCGTTGGTCAGAACCGGATCCAAGGCAGCGAAGTTTATGTAGAGAACCGACTGTTCAGGATTGCGACGGTTGTGCTTCTCGAGGAAGTCGACGATCGCGGCGCCGACGGCGGAACTGTTGCCGTGGAAGACGTAGCGCGCACCGGCGTCGATCGCCTTCTGCAGCTGAACGATGGTTTCCTGCGGATCGAACTTGTTGTCGAAAGCGATGACGTCGAGCTTCTTGCCGCCCAGCACGCCGCCTGCCGCGTTCTGACGCTCGGCGAAGAACTGCAGGTGCTGGCGCATGCTTTCGCCGATGAACCCGTTCGGTCCGGACTGGCCGTCGATCAGGGCGAGCTTCACGGCCGACGTGTCCTGTGCCGATGCGGGGCTGGCCAGTGCCAGAGCGACGAGCGCGGTGGCCGCCAATTTGCGTGCGAACTTCATGGATTTCCTCCTCTGCGCCGGCGTTGTGGCGCGTTGGCGCATGGCATTGCGCATTTTTTCCATTTCGCGGGTGAGGGGTGAGCCTGTCAAGGTTCTTGTGATCACATATCACAAGAATCCGATGCCGGCGCGCACGGAGCATTGGCGGTCATTCGGCCTGCCGTTCCGGCAGGCGAGGGCGATGGGCGAGGTGGTGGGCGTCGCGTTATTTGGCGGCGATCTTCTGCTGCTTCGCTTCTTCCAGGAGGTGCGCCACGATCACCTTCTCGGCGCGTCGGATGTCCCGGGCAATTCCCGAACTCGCCGCCCGCCCATTGCCGGATCGAAGCGCGGCCAGGACCTGACGATGGGGGTGATCGTCACTCCTGATGGCGATGCCGCCGTAGATGTCGCTGCGCACGACGTAGCTGAGCTGTGGGCCGACCCGCAACCAAAGGCTTTCGATCATCCGCAGGAGCAGCGCTCGCCGTGCCGCCACATAGACGAGGTGATGAAACGCCCGATTGAGACGGAGCGCGGTTTCCAGATCGCGGTGGTCGGAGGCATCTTCCAGTGCGACGAGAACCCGCTCGAGCTTATCCAGCTCACGAGGTGTGATCCGCGTTGCCGCCTCGGCGGCCGCTTTGCTCTCAAGGGCAACGCGGATGAGGCACAGTTCCTCGTAGTCGATCGGACTGAGGATCGGCACGGTCAGCGTGCCACCGGAGGTGGCGACGAGGGCGTTCTCGGCCTCCAGTCGCCGCAATGCTTCTCGTACCGGCATCATGCTCGTCCCCAGCGCACTTGCCAGTTCGCGGATGACGATGCGTTGCCCAGGCAGCATTTTGCCGGCGACGAGAGCGTCCCTGATGCGGTCGTAGACCTTCTCATGGACGGTGGAATGGCTCACCGGCGAGAAGTCAGGAAGGCTGGTCGGGTTCTTCATTCGTCGTCGCTCTGGGGTTGGGTGTCGGGGCGCACACCGACATTGGAAGTGTCGCCCGCGTGCCTTGGGATTGCCCGCCGCCTCGGACCGTACTTCTGTTGATCAGTGATCACAAGATCACAGGTCGGATTGATGCATCGCTAGCCGCTCGTTCCGCTGGATCCGGATGCGAGGTGTCCCGTGGCAGCAGACTTCCTGCAGATACCGCATCGGGCTTCGATATCGAGCAGAATCGGGAGCTTCATTCTCGCAGAACGGAGGCCGGCCGCTCGGCTGTCAGGTTCGCGTAAGCAAGGAGGATTACCGTCATCTGTTGCAGAGCAACTGCACGAATAGTGAAGGCCAGCGGTGTCGTAGTCGGCATTTGGGCTATCGGCTGGGGGGAACACACAGCGTGAATCGATTTTTGACCAAGGACTTTCTGTCGGGGGTGATGTTCGTCGCCTTCGGCGCAGTGACTCTCTACTTCGGCCAGAATCTCGCGATCGGCACCGCCGTGCGCATGGGACCGGGCTATGTGCCCCGCATGTTGTCGATGATCCTCCTGGGGCTCGGTCTGGTGATCTGTGTCCTCGCGCTGGTGAATGGCGGCGAGGCAGTCGAGAAGCCCAAGTGGAAGCCGATCACCCTGGTGACAATCGGCATCGTCTGTTTCGGTCTGCTGCTGGAAAGGGCCGGCCTGTTGCCGGCGCTCGCCGTGCTGATCCTGATCTCTTCGCTGGCCGGTGAGGAATTCAAGCTGCTCGAGGTGATCGGCAACATCGTGGTGCTGTCGATCCTCTGCGTCTTGGTTTTCAAGGTCGGCCTCGGCATGAATATCGCCGTCCTGGAAGGGGTGTGGTGAGATGGAACTCCTGCACAATCTTGCCCTAGGACTGGGCGTTGCCATCAGTCTGCAGAACCTGACTTATGCGTTGCTGGGCTGCATGGTGGGAACGCTGATCGGCGTTCTTCCGGGTATCGGCCCTGTGGCGACCATCGCCATGCTGCTGCCGATCACCTTCCACCTGCCGCCCACGGCCTCGCTGATCATGCTGGCCGGCATCTATTACGGCGCGCAGTACGGCGGCTCGACGACGTCGATCCTGGTCAACCTGCCGGGTGAGGCCTCGTCCGTCGTGACATGCCTCGACGGTTACCAGATGGCGCGCAACGGTCGCGCCGGCGCGGCGCTGTCGATCTCGGCGGTCGGCTCGTTCTTCGCCGGCACGGTCGGCACCATCCTTATCGTGCTGTTCGCCCAGCCGCTCACCTTGATGGCGCAGAAGTTCGGCCCGGCCGATTACTGCTCGCTGATGGCGCTCGGCCTGATCGCCGCCATCGTGCTCGCCAGCGGCTCGGTCACCAAGGCGATCGCCATGGTGTTCCTCGGCCTGCTGTTCGGCCTGGTCGGTACCGACGTCAATACGGGCGCTCAGCGCTACACCTTCGATATCCCTGAGCTGAGCGACGGCATCGACTTCGCGCCGATCGCCATGGGCCTGTTCGGTATCGCCGAGATCGTGGTCAACCTGGAGAGACACTTGACCCGAACCGGTGCGATCAAGGTGACGTCGCTGTGGCCGACCCGCGAAGAGATCCGACGGGCCATTCCGGCGGTCCTGCGCGGAACGATGCTCGGGTCGATCCTGGGCGTGCTGCCGGGCGGCGGTCCGACGCTCGGTGCGTTCTCGGCCTATACGCTCGAGAAGAAGCTCTCGAAGACGCCGAAGATGTTCGGCAAGGGTGCGGTCGAAGGCGTGGCTTCTCCCGAAGCAGCCAACAACGCCGCGGCCCAGACCTCGTTCATCCCCATGCTGACCCTGGGCATCCCGTCGAACGCGGTGATGGCCCTCATGGTCGGTGCCATGATCATCCAGGGCATCCAGCCTGGCCCCGAGGTCATGACCAAGAAGCCGGACCTGTTCTGGGGCATGATCGTCTCGATGTGGATCGGCAACGCCATGCTGGTCATCATCAACCTGCCGATGATCGGCATGTGGGTGAAGCTGCTCACGGTGCCTTACCGCTTCCTGGCTCCGGCGATCCTGCTCTTCTGCTGCATCGGCGCCTACAGCCTGCAGAACAGCACCTTCCATGTAATGCAGGTCGGCATCTTCGGCGTGCTGGGCTACATCTTCGTGCGGCTGGGTTGCGAGGGCGCTCCGTTCCTCCTGGGACTGGTGCTTGGACCGCAGATGGAAGAGTACTTCCGGCGTGCCATGCTGCTGTCGCGCGGCGATCCGATGATCTTCCTGGAACGCCCGATCAGCCTCGGCCTGTTGATCGCGACCGCCGCTTTGCTCGTGCTGATGGCGCTGCCGAGCGTCAAGAAGGCCCGCGAGGAAGCCTTCCAGGAAGAGGGCTGACCGTCCTCTTCAAATCCCAGCTGCCGCAGGGGCCGTATCGTCGGCCTCTGCGGAGCGGAAACGTTGACGGTACTCCTGAGGCGTAACCCCCAGCCGCCGGGCAAAGGCCCGGCGTAGGCCATCGATCGTCGGAAAGCCGCAACGCGCCGCGACGACCTGGACCGGCAGGTGCGATTCCTCGAACAGGATGCGCGCCGCATCGAAGCGGATACGCTCGACGAAGTCGCGCGGGCTTTCGCCGGTCTCCTCGGTGAAGGCCCGGCGGAAATTGCGTTCGCTCATGTGCGCCTTTGCGGCGAGGGCCGGGATGCCGAGATCGGCTGACAGGTTCTCAAGGGCCCATTCCTGGGCAAGCCTGACGGGCGGGCTGGCGGCGAACTGCGCCTGCAGATGGTTGCTGAACTGCGACTGGCCGCCGGTTCGCTTGAGGTAGACGACGAGCGCCCGGGCGACGCGCAGGGCCAGCGTGCGGCCGTGATCCTCCTCGATCAGCCCCAGGGCCAGATCGATGCCCGCTGTAACGCCGGCCGAGGTGTAGACGTGGCCGTCACGGATGAAGATGTTCTCGGCCTCGACATTGATGGTCGGGTAGAGCTGGCTGAGGTCGGCAGCCTTGGCCCAGTGGGTGGTGGCGCGCTTGCCGTCGAGCAATCCGGCTGCCGCGAGGATGAAGGCGCCGGTGCAGATCGAACCGCAGCGCCGCGCCCGGCCCTTGGCGGCCTGGACCCAGGACAGCAGGCGGCGATCCTTGCTCGCCTGCTCCTGGCCGAGGCCGCCGGCGATGAGCAACGTGTCGACCTTTTCCTTGATCGCGCTTGCAGCGATGCTCGGCATGATCGGCACACCGAGCGACGTCTCGACGGGTTTGCCCGTCATGCTCACGATGGCCAGGCGATAGAGGGGGGCACCGGCGACGGAGTTGGCGGCAGCGAAGGCTTCGAGCGGGCCATAGACGTCCATGGCCATGACGCCAGGATAGATCAGCATCGCGACGAAACGCGGCTTCACCCGAGGATTGCTCGATTTGGAACGGCTACTCATCGCCCCGCTGACGGCTCACCACTGCCTGAACACAATGCAGGCTGGACTACCCACTTTCACTCTAGCCTGTGTCGGTGCCAGCAATCCATTGCGCCGAACGCGATACACGACAACCGAATCGCCGCCCTGATTGGCAACGAAAAGAAAACGCTGGGCAGGGTCGAAGGTGAAAAAGCGCGGGACCCCACCGTGTGTCGGCACCCATTGTATCGGGGAAAGCGTGCCGGTGCGGCGATCTATGGCGAAGACGCCGATACTGTCGTGGCCGCGGTTGGAGACGTAGACGGCGCGGCCAGGACGATCGATCCAGATTTCCGCACCGGTGCTGTAACCAGTGAAGTCGGGGGGCGTCGATGGGATCGTCTGTAGCGGTGCGAGCCGGCCGCTGCGACGGTCCTGGCGATAGGTCGTGATCGTCGAGTCGAGTTCGTTGATGACGTAGGCGAACGCTCCGGTCGGATGGAAGTCGATATGGCGGGGACCGGCACCCGGCCGGGCGGCGACCCGGCTGGCCTCAACCAGCACGCCGCGTCGGCGATCGAGCCGATAGCCGATCACGCAGTCGGCGCCTTTGCAGGGCAGGTAGAAGAAGCGGCCCGTTCGATCGAGCGGATTGTGATGCGGGCGCACGTTCGTCTGCTCGCGGCGATGCGGGCCAAGAGGGGCCTTGATGGCCGTCAAGGTCGAGTACGGACCGAGCGCGCCGTCGCGCTCGATCGGCAGGGCGGCAATCGAGTCGGAGCCGTAGTTGCTGACGATCAGGAACCTTGCCTGGGCATCGAAGGCGAGGTGAATGGGGTTGAAGCCACCCGTCGGCTGGCGGTTGAGAATGGCGATCCGCCCGGTTTGCGGATCGATCGTGTAGGACGTTGCTTCGCTACGGTCGCCGTGCACCGAATAGAGGTGGGTTCCCGCGGCGTTAAGGGCGAGAAACGAGGGGTTCTCGAGACCTCCGAGATGCTGGACGTGTCCAAGCGTGCCGCGACGCGGATCGACGCTGTAGACGTTGATCCCGTTGCCGCGCCCCTGGCGCTCCGGCGTCGTATAGCTGCCGACATAGGCGAAAAGCCGAGATGATTTCATGCCGGCATCTTCGATGACCGACCGAAGGCGGGTCAATGCGCCGTGGCAACGATCAGGGCTGCCCCCGATACGACCAGGACGATGCCGATGAGCTCCCGGCCGCTTACTGTTTCGTGGAACACCTTGCGCGAGACGACGTAGCTGAACACCACCTCGACCAGGATCAGGGTGCGCACCAGGGACGGCGGCGCGATCGCCAAGGCCGTAACGTTGGTGAGTGACGCCAACGCGCCGGAGACGCCGGCAAAGGTCGAAACCCGCCATTGCCGCAGAATAGCCAACACGATCGTGGGATTGCGCGCCAGGAGCCAGGCGCCGAGCAGCAGCGTCTGCAGGAGCTGGCTCCAGAAGAGCGTTTCCGCGGCCGCCAGAAAAGGGGAGGCGCCGGCGAGCGCCAGATTGGCACCGCGATAGCTGACCGCGGAGATCGCAAATGTGGCGCCCGAGGCAAGACCGTAGAGAGCCGCGGCGTCGGTCCAACTCCGCGCACTGGTTGCCGCGGCTCCTAGGCGCGGCGACAGCAGGATCACGCCGAGTGTCGCGAGGCCTACCGCGATGGCTGTCGAGAGGGAGAGCGCGTCGCCCAGGAACAACGCGGAAAAGATCGCCACCTGGATGACCTCGCTCTTGGAGTAGACGAGGCCGATGGCAAAGCTGCGTGCCGCCATGGCGCGCAGCAGGAAGGCCGTACCGGCCATCTGGCTGAGGGCGGCGGCGAGGATCCAGGCAACGAACGGCCACGTCACAACCGGGAAATTGAAACTGTCGATTGCCAGCAGGATGGCAAACCACAGTGCAAGCACGGGCATTCCGTAGAGAAACCGCACGAGCGTCGCGCCGAGGGTGCCAACTTCATTGACCAAATGCCGCTGCGCGGTATTGCGGACAGTCTGAGCGGCGGCGGCGAAAAGTGTCAGGGGAATCCAGAGCCAGGAGGGAGGGACCACGTACGCTACCTGGACTCGTTGCGATGTTTGACCATGCTGAATGTTTGTTCATAAGATCGCCGCAATTGGTCGTCGACCGCAAAAAACGATTGGGAGGAATGCCATGTCATCCATCGGCTCACGCCGTAGCGCTTCGCGCCGCCAGATCCTGAAAGGCGCGGGCGTTCTTGCCATGACGGGCGTCGTCGGCACGCCGGCAATCGTCAAAGGACAGAGCGGCGCCATCAAGATCGGCGTGCCGACTGTTCTGTCGGGCCGTGTCGCCATCCTCGGTCAGTCGAGCGTCGGCGGCCTGAAGGTCGTGTTCGACAAGGTGAACGAAGCAGGCGGCATCAACGGTCGCAAGATCGAGCTCGTCGTGCGCGATTCCAAGGGTGCCCCGCAGGAAGCCGCCAAGGTCACACGCGACCTGATCAACAACGATGGCTGCCAGATCATCATCGATGCCGAAGCGTCGAGCGGCGCCTTTGCCGTGCAGGAAGTGATCCGCGAGATCGGCGTCCTCTGCATTCACAGCAACTCGGAAACCTCGTCTCTGACGGCCGATCCGAAGCTGCACGTTCCGACGGCGTTCCGCACGGCTCGCCAGGGAATTCACGATGCCATCGGCGGCGGCGACTACGCCGCCAAGATCGCCAAGGCCAAGGGACTAAAGAAGTGGGCGACATGCTCGCCGGACTATGCCTATGGCCGCTCGAACACCGCCGAGTTCATGGAATACGCCAAGCACTTCGACGGCAACATCCAGGTTGTCGAGGAATCCTGGCCGAAGCTCTTCCAGCCCGACTACACCGAGGTCGTGACAAAGGTGCTGAACGCCAAAGCCGACGCCATGTACTCGGCGTTGTGGGGCGGCGACCTGGTGGCGTTCATCGACCAGGCCAACCTCTACGGCCTGTTCGACAAGCAGGCATCGTTCATGGTCAATCTCGGCGACTATGGCGTCGTCGATCAGGTGAAGCAGTTTCCGCAGGGCGTCTACTCGGGCGGCCGTTACAATCGCACGGTGCCGCCGACCAAGGAGAACGAGGACTGGTACCAGAACTACGTCAAGACCCAGAAGCACAAGCCGACCAACTGGTCGTGGGAGAATGACGTGGCGGCACAGATGGTCGTCGAGGCGCTGAAGAAGACCAACGGCGACACCAACGGCAAGAAGCTCGCGGAAGCGATCAAGGGCATGACGATCAAGACGCAGTTCGGCGTCGGCGGCTCGGTCACCATGCGCGCGGAGGACAATACGCTGGTGAATTACATCATCGGCTATGGTCTCTCCCTCTCCAAGGAGCCGTACATCGCCGATTTCCAGACGTCGCCGTGGGAGCCGATCTACGAGCTCGAGAAGCAGTGGAAGAAGAAGCAGGGTTACGCCTGATCTGCTCAGTCACTGCATTGTCGTCGCCAGCCCTTTCCGTCGCGTGGCGGAAAGGAGCGATGAGGCAGCCAAGAATATCTGGGAGTTCCCGTGGATCTTGACGCGTTGATGCGCTGCGTCGGAACGACGTCGTGCATCGTGACTCAACTTACCAGCGGCATGATCATCGGCATGCTGCTGTTCCTGATCGCGTCCGGCGTGACGCTGATCTTCGGCGTGCTGAACGTCATCAACTTCGCGCACGGCTCGCTCTACATGATCGGCGCCTATGCGGCCTGGACCTTCTACCAGCTCACCGGCAGCTACTTCATATCGGCGTTCGGCGCCGCGGTGGCGGTCGGGATCCTGGGCATCGCCTTCGAGCGGTTCCTGATGAGCAAGGTCTACGGCTCGAACGTTCTGATGCAGTTGCTGGTCTGCTACGCCGTCGTGCTGATCTCCGACGACCTGATCAAGATCATCTGGGGCCCGGTGTCGCTCTCGATGGGCATGCCGGTGGAATTCCGGCTGCCGCCGCTGCGCTTCTTCGGAGGCGTCGTGCCGCCGTTCTACATTTTCATGATCGTCGCGGCGATGGCGATCGGCCTGCTGCTCTGGCTGGTGATCGCCCGGACGCGCTTCGGCAACATAGTGCGCGCCGCCGCCGTCAACGGCCCGATGGTCTCCGCATTGGGCATTCGCGTGAACCTCTACTATGCCGCGGTGTTCGGCATCGGCAGCGCACTCGCCGGTGCGGCCGGGGCCCTGGCGGCGCCCGTGCGCTCCCTCACGCCGGGCATGGGGTTCTCGATCCTGATCGAATCCTTCATCGTCACGGTGATCGGCGGCATGGGATCGATTGTCGGCGCCTTCGTGGCTTCGATCATCATCGGTCTCACGCGCTCCTTCGGCAGCATCGGGTTTCCGCTGTTCGTCGACGGCGTGATGTTCCTGATCATGGCACTGGTCCTGATCTTCAAGCCGAGCGGCCTGTTTGGCCGCCCGCACAACCGGTAGGTCGGCCATGACTGGACGCTGGCGCGATCTCGCCTGGGCAGGAGCGGGGCTCATCGCTCTTCTGTTGGTGCCCGTTTTCGGCGCCCCGCCCGCCATTCGCGATTTCATCATGTTCGGCATGGCCTACGGGCTGCTCGCCATGTCGCTCAATCTCCTGATCGGCTACTCGGGGCTGGTTTCCTTCGGCCACGCCATGTTCTTCGCCTCGGGTGCCTATGCTTTCGGGCTGGCCATGCAATCGGGCAAGTTCTCGATTCCGGCGGCCTTCGCCCTGGCCATCGTCTTCACCGCCGCCCTGGCGCTGATCGTCGGTGCGATCTGCGTGCGGCTGAACGAGATCTACTTCGCCTTCCTGACGCTTGCCTTCCAGATGCTGTTCTACAACGTCATCCTGGGCTGGGTGTCGTTCACCGGCGGCGATCAGGGCCTGATGGGCGGCATTCCGCGGCCGAAGTTCCTGGGCATCGACCTGGCCGACCGAACGCAGCTCTATGTCTTCTGCTGCGTGGCCTTCATCATCTGTATCGCCATCCTGCGCCAGCTCGTGACGTCGCCGTTCGGCTACACCCTGCGGCTGATCCGGGACAATCAGGAGCGGGCGGCCTTCCTGGGCGTCAACGTGCCGCTCGTGAAGCTCACCTGCTTCGTGATCTCGGCCTGCGTGGCGGGCGTCGGGGGCATCCTGTTGACCCTGTTCGTGTCCGGTGCCTATCCCAACTTCGGCTTCTGGACGACCTCCGGCGAGGCGATCTTCATGATCCTGCTGGGCGGCTCCAACGTCTTCCTGGGACCGCTGGTCGGGACGGTGATCCTGCGCCTGCTGAACGACATCACCGTGACCTACACCAGCCATACCGAGCTGGTGCTGGGCATCGTGATCCTGATCCTGGTGCTGGGGCTGCGCAAAGGTCCGCTCGACCTGATCGCCGAGCGGCTGGAGAACCGGCGTCAGGCGGCGGCGCAGGCCGTGCGCGATGCCGCCGACGCCGGGGCCGCCGAGACCCGGAAGGGTGGCTCCTGATGCTGAAGCTCGAGAACCTCAAGAAGTCTTTCGGTGGCGTCGCCGCGACGCGGGACGTGACGCTGGATTTCGCCGATGGATCGCTCAGCGCGATCATCGGCCCCAACGGCGCCGGCAAGACGACGCTGTTCAACCTGATCACCGGCCGCTTCCCGATCGACAGCGGCCGCATCGTGCTCGCCGGCGAGGACATTTCGGGGCTGTCGCGGCGCGAGATCGTGCGGCGGGGAATCGGCCGCGCCTTCCAGGTGGCGAGCCTGTTCCCAACGCTCACCGTCCGTGAGGCGCTGGCGGCCGCCGCGCAGGCGCATCAACGTCGCGAGACCTCGATGCTGGTCGGCTTTCCCACGGCTGCAGCGATGAAGCATGCCGACGAGGTCATGGAGCTGCTGGGGCTGACGCGTGTCGCCGGCATCCTGAGCCGCAACCTGAGCCATGGCGACCAGAAGCTCCTGGACATCGGCCTGGCGCTGGCGCTGGAGCCCAAAGTGCTGCTGCTCGACGAGCCGACGGCGGGCATGGGGCCGGAGGAACGCTGGCGCATGATCGAGACGGTGCAGCGCCTGTGGCGTGCCCGCGGCATGACCCTGATCTTCATCGAGCACGACATGGATATCGTCTTCAAGGTCGCCCAGACGGTGCGCGTCCTGTCCTACGGCGCGGTGCTGGCCGAGGGCACGCCGGAGGAGGTTCGGCGCAACCCGCTGGTCATCGAGGCCTATCTCGGCAAGTCGGCCCACGGCACTGCCGAAGGAGCGGCGGCGTGAGCGCGGCCGAGATCCTGACACTCGACGGCATCGACGTCTTCTACGGCGCCAGCCAGATCCTGTTCGGCGTCTCGTTCGGCGTCGAGAAGGGCCAGTCGCTGGCGCTGCTCGGCCGCAACGGTGCCGGCAAGAGCACGACGATGAAGGCGATCATCGGACTGGCGCCCCCCAAGCGCGGCGCCATATCGGTCCATGGCGTGGCGGTGCAGAAGTTCACAGCCGACCGGATCGCCCGCGAGGGCATGGGCTTCGTGCCGGAGGACCGCCAGATCTTCCCCGAGCATTCGGTCGAGGACAATCTCAAGATCGGCGTGAAGACGGGGCGCGGCGGGCGTTCCGATTGGACCCTGGAGAAGATCTACGATGTCTTCCCGATCCTGGCGTCGATGCGCACGCGCATGGGCGGGCGCCTGTCGGGCGGCGAGCAGCAGATGCTGACCATCGCCCGCACCTTGATGGGCAATCCCGACGTGCTGCTGCTCGACGAGCCCAGCGAGGGACTGGCGCCGATCATCGTCGAGAAGATCGGCGAGCTGATCCAGCGCCTGCGCGGCATGGGGATCACCCTCGTCGTGGCCGAGCAGAACATGCATTTCTGCCTGGATATCGCCAGCCACGTCGCGGTGATCGACAAGGGCCACATCGTCTATCGCGGCTCGATCGACGAGCTGCGCGCCAACGACGACGTGAAAAAGCGCTACTTGGCCGTCTGAAGCACGACCCGGAGGCCGGGTCCGGCATCTTCCAGCCGGATCGTGAGGGCATGCAGGCCGGCGATCGCCTTGACCATGGCGAGGCCGAGGCCGCTGCCGGCGGTCGATCGGCTGCGATCGAGTCGGTAGAACCGGTCGAACACCTTGCCGCGCTCGGCGGCAGGGATGCCGGGGCCTCTATCGGCCACTTCAAGCTCAAAGCCGGGATCCGTCTTGCGCAGGGCAAGAGACAGCCGCGTGCCGGCCGGCGTGTGATGGAGCGCGTTCTCCAGGAGATTTGAGACGAGCTGGGCAATCAGCTGCCGGTCGCCCGTCAGCTTGATGTCGGGAGCGACCTGCACGTCCAGCGGATGCTCGGCGTCTTCGGCGACCGGCGCATAGGTCTCGCCGAGATCCGTCAGCAGCTCGGAGAGGTCGAACTCGGCAAAGCCGCTCTTCTGGGCGCCCGCCTCGACCTGAGCGATACGCAGCAGAGCGGAAAATGTCTCCAGCAGCGAGTCGGCTTCTTCGATCGCGGCCTCGGTCGCGGCCTGGTAGTCGGACGTCGTCGATGCGTGCTCTCGGGCGTCCTCGAGCTTCTGGCGCAGGCGCCCCAGTGGCGTGCGCAGGTCGTGTGCGATGTCGCTCGACACCTGGCGTAGGCCGTCCATGAGCTGCTGGATGCGCGCCAGCATGGCGTTCAGGCTGGCGACCAGCTGGTCGATTTCGTCGTGCGTGCCCCGGACCGGAATGCGGGCCGACAGATCACCTTCCATGATGGCGCGGCTGGTTCGGGTGATGGTGTCGATGCGGCGCAGGAAGTTGGCGCCGAGCACGGCACCGCCCACGATCGCCAGCAGCAGGGCAAGGCCGCTGCTCCAGAAGAAGGCGCGCACGATTGCGTGCTGCATGTCCGTCAGCCGCGTCGAATCCTGGGCGACCAGCAAGAACGAGCCGTCGGGCAGGGTGAGGCCGAACCCCATCAGCTTGGGATGTGCGGCATCGGCTTCGGGAGCCTCGAGCTGCGGCACGAAGTCGATCGAGCCTTCGACCGGCGGCATGCCCGGCAGGTTGCCGACCACGACGCGGCGATTGGGCGCCTGCAGCAGGTAGAAGATGGGGCCGCGCGTTCGGAAATTGATGCGCCGCGTGATCTGGTCGGCGAGGCCAGTGAGGCCACTGCGCCGGTGCACTTCGGCGAGCTGATAGGCCTCGGAGCGCAGCACGGCCGACATGTCGCTTTGCATCGCTGCCGTCGCCGTCCAGTAGACGGTGACGAACAGCACGCCGGCCGACAGGATGAACAGAACGGCGTAGAGCAGCGGCAGCCGGAAGCTTGCCGAGCGCAGGATGCTAATCAGGCGCCCGGACGACATAGCCAGCCCCCCTGATCGTATGGAGCAGCGGCTTGTCGAAGCCCTTGTCGATCTTGGAGCGCAGACGGCTGATGTGTGTCTCGACGATGTTGGTCTTGGGATCGAAATGGAAGTCCCAGACCTTCTCGAGAAGCATGGTCCGCGTCACCACCTCGCCGGCATGGCGCAGCAGGTATTCGAGGATCTTGAACTCCTGGGCCAGCAGCTCGATGCGCTTGCCGGCCCGGGTGACGGTGCGTGCCAGCAGATCCATCTCGAGATCGCCGACGCCCAGCGCAGTGGCGGCGACGATCGGGGGGCGGCGGGCCAGGGCGCCGATACGGGCGCGCAGCTCGGCGAAGGCGAAGGGCTTGGTGAGGTAGTCGTCACCGCCGGCTTCGAGGCCGGCGACGCGATCGTCGACGCCGCCCATCGTGGTGAGAAAGAGCACCGGTGCCTTCATGCCGGATGCCCGGGCGGCCTTGACCAGGGACAGCCCGTCCATCGCCGGCAGCATGCGGTCGACGATCAGGACGTCGTACTTCTCGCCGGTGGCGAGGTAGAGCCCGTCGCGGCCGTTGTCGGCATGGTCGACCACATGGCCGTGCTCGCGCAGGCCCTTGGCGATGTAGTCGGCGGTCTGTTTGTCGTCTTCTACGAGAAGGATTTTCACGACGCCCGTCTAACCGGCGCCGGGCAACGGCGCAACTTGGCCAACTATACAAACATTCAATCTGGCGGCCATGAGGTCGCTACAGGTCGTAGCCCATATTCCTCGTGCCCCCAAGGAGGAGGTTAGAGATTATGAGCAAGACCAAGACCCGTATTCTGACTGCCCTGGCGCTCACCACGGCGCTGACGGCGCCGGCGCTGATCGCACCGATGTTCACTGCGCCGGCGGCGATCGCCGGCCAGACCGCGCCGGTTCAGGATTTTTCGGATCTGGCCGCCAAGGTATCACCCGCCGTCGTGAACGTCGCCGTGACCATGAAGGCCGGTACCGACGATGGCGACGAAGCCCGTATGTCGGGCAACGATCAGCAGCAGCAGATGGAAGAGTTCATGAAGCGCTTTGCCGAGCGCTTCGGCCAGCCCATGCAGCCAGGCCAGCCCGGGAAGCCGATGCGTCCGGACGGCAAGCGCCCGCAGGCCAAGGAGAAGGCCGAGGCCGTCGGCACGGGCTTCATCATCGACCCCAAGGGCGTGATCGTCACGAACTACCATGTGGCCGGCAAGGCCGACTCGATCACCATCACCATGGCGGACGGCACCAAGCTGCCGGCCAAGATGGTCGGCGGCGACGAGAAGACCGACCTCGCCGTGCTCAAGGTCGAGAGCGACAAGCCCCTGCCGTATGTCTCGTTCGGCGACGCCACCAAGGTGCGCGTCGGCCAGCCGGTGATGGCGGTCGGCAATCCGTTCGGCCTGGGCGGCACCGTGACGACGGGCATCGTGTCGGCGCGCGGCCGTGACATCCACTCCGGTCCGTTCGACGACTACATCCAGACCGATGCGGCCATCAACCGCGGCAACTCGGGCGGCCCGCTGTTCGACATGGACGGCAAGGTGATCGGCATCAACACCGCCATCTTCTCGCCGACCGGCGGCAACATCGGCCTGGGCTTCGCCATCCCGGCCTCGCTCGCGCAGCCGATCGTGGCGCAGCTCGAGCAGAGCGGCCGGGTCGAGCGCGGCCTGCTGGGTGTCCAGATCCAGCCGGTGAGCAAGGAGATCGCCGAGAGCCTGTCGCTGACCGGTGAGAAGGGCGCCCTGGTGGCCATGGTCCAGCCGGACAGCCCAGCGCTCGCGGCCGGTGTGAAGTCGGGCGACGTGATCCTGAGCGTCGACGGCAAGAAGATCGAGGGCATCAAGGAGCTGACCCGCATGATCTCGGCCGTCAAGCCGGGCACCTCGGTGAAACTGGGCGTCTGGCGAGACGGCAAGGACATGAGCCTGACCGCCAAGGTCGGCGACCAGAATGCCGAATCGCCGATCATCAAGGCCAAGGCCGACGGCAAGTCGGGCGACGCCGCCAAGGCCCAGCCGCTGTCCTACGGTGTGTCGCTGGCGCCGCTCTCTCCCGAGGCGCGCAAGCAGCTCAACCTCGACGGCGAGATGAAGGGCGTGGTCGTGGCCTCGGTCGAGCCGGGCAGCCCGGCCGACGACCAGGGCCTGAAGGCGGGCGACGTCCTGCAGCAGGTTGGCAAGGACACCGTCGACAGCCCGAAGACGGCCGTCGAGAAGCTCACCGAAGCCAAGAAGACCGGCAAGCCGGTCCTGATGAAAGTGTATCGAGAGGGGATGACCCGCTTTGTCGCTATCTCTCCCCGGGCGGCCTAGCAAACCTCTCGAGAGGCCGGCGATGGCCCCACCATCGCCGGCTTTCTTTCTTTCGCCGAGACTCTCAGGGGGGCCGCGTCACTGACGGCATAGACCGGCTAGACGCGATCATGAGGGGGAGGGAGGTCCCGGGCCATTGCGTTGGTAGGCCTGCGGACCTCCCAACTCGTTTGAGCGCCTGAAGGTTGACGGGCTGTCACCCTACAAGGCGGGCATTATCTCCTTCGCCAGAAGCTCGACGGAGCAGCACGACTCCTCGAACGAGAGGTCACCGAAGGCCAGTCGGCAGAGGCAGTAGTTGATGCCCGCGATCTCATTGTCGCGCCGGAGACGGTCTCGCACAGTCGCCGGCGAACCGGCCACTATGTAACCGCCCTCCAAGGCCGCCTCGAATTCGGCAGGGATCATCTGGCGCGGCAGTCCGACACCGTGCGCGCGCCACAGATGGATGAGCGCGTCGTACCAGAGGGCATAGGCGCGTCGCGCCGCCGATTGTGCCTCGCGGTCGGTGTCGGCAACGACGACGTGACGGCTGAGCCCGATCAGGGGCAATTCGTCCTCGGCGCGATCGAGCGCCTTCCAGGCGGCGCGGTAGCGGGCGGCGAACTGGCCCACTCCTTCCGCCTTCATGCCGACGACCGCGTTGCAACGCTGTTTGGCCAGGCGGTCGGCGCTTTCCAGGGAATTGGCGCCATACCAAAGCGGTGGATGGGGACGCTGCACGGGCCGCAGTTCCATCGGCACGTCCTTGAAGGTGAAGTACCTGCCGTCGTGGTCGAGCCGTTCGTGGGTCAGGCCCTTGAGCAGGACCTCCAGCGCCTCGGCGAACCGCTCCGGCCCGGTGGACGGATCGACGCCATAGTAGCCGACCTCGTAGGGCGAGATGCCACGCCCGACCCCGAGTTCCAGCCGTCCGCCGCTCATCTGGTCGAGCATGCAGATCTCGTCGATCAGCCGCAGCGGATGATAGAGGTTGACGGTGTAGACCAGCGGTCCGAAGCGCAATTTCGTGGTTCGCTGCGCCACCGCGGCGAGGAAAACGCTCGGGGACGGCGCCATCCCGAGCGGCGTCGCGTGATGCTCGGCGAGGTGATAGGCATGGAAACCCGCACGCTCGTAGAGCTCGACCAGGCGCAGACGATCCTCGAACTGCCGCCCGAGATCGGGGCCGGCCCGATCCATGTGGTCGAAGACGCCGAACTTCAAAGCGCCCGCTTCTTCGAGGAGATCACGCCGCTCGCGATGCCGTGCCACTCGATGGTACCGGCCAGGCGGGAATGCTCGATCTTGGGGCAGCGGTTCATCACCACCTTGAGGCCGGCCTTTTCCGCGCGCTCGGCGGCGGCTTCGTTCACGACGCCGAGCTGCATCCAGACGACCCTGGCGCCGTGGCGGATCGCCTCGTCGGTGATCGGGCCGGCTGCCTCCGAATTGCGGAAGATATCGACCATGTCGGCCTTGGCCGGCAGCTCGTCCAGCGAGGCGTAGACCTTCTGGCCGAGAATCTCCTGGCCGGCCGCCGCCGGGTTGACGGGGATGACCTTGTATCCCCGATCCAGCAAGTATTTCATCGCGAAATAGGAGGGTCGATTCCAGTTGGCCGAGGCGCCGACCATGGCGATTGTCTTGGTGTCGCGCAGGATCTTGCGCAGGTAATTGTCTTCGTAACGGTCGCTGAAGGCGGCTGGCATGGAGGAAGTATACATGGCTCAGCCGATGCTGTTCGAACCGATTTCGATCCGCGACGTCACCCTGAAGAACCGCGTCGTGGTCGCGCCCATGCACCAGTATTCGGCGGTGAAGGGCTTTGCCACGGACTGGCACCTGATGAATGCCGGCCGCTACGCCGCAGGCGGCGCCGGGCTGGTGATCATGGAATCCACCAAGGTCGAGCGGCGCGGCTGCGGCACGGTCGGCGATCTCGGCCTGTGGGACGATGCCTTCGTGCCCGGGCTGAAGCGCTGCACCGACTTCATCAGGCTGCACAATGCCGTGCCCGGAATCCAGCTCGGCCATTCCGGCCGCAAGGCGCGGCGCTTCCGGCCCTGGGAGGGCGGCGCCCCGCTGCAGCCGTCACCGGAGATCGAGGACTGGGACCAGTGGGAGCTCGTCTCGTCGAGTGCGCTCAACGCGCCGGAAACCGACCCGACGCCGCGGGCGCTCACGCGCGCCGAGATTCCCGAGGTCGTCGAGCGCTGGGGGCAGGCGGCACGGCGCGCCCACGAGGCCGGCTTCGATGTGCTCGATGTCCATGCGGCGCACGGCTACCTGATCCACCAGTTCCTGTCGCCGTTCTCCAACCTGCGCAACGACGAGTACGGCGGCAGCGAGCTCAACCGCATGCGGTTCTGCATCGAAGTGGTGGAGAGCGTGCGGGCGCACTGGCCCGCGTCCAAGCCGCTGTTCGTACGCTTCTCGGTCGAAGACGACGCCGGCTGGGGGCCGGATCAGAGCGTGGCACTGGCGAAGATCCTGAAGCCCAAGGGTGTCGACGTGATCGATTGCAGCTCCGGCGGCATGCGTGGCGCGCCGGTCGTCAGCACCGGGCCGGTGACCTACGGGTATCAGGTGCCCTATGCCGAACGGCTGCGGAAGGACGCCGATATCATGAGCATGGCGGTCGGGCTGATCGTCCATGCCGACCAGGCCGAAGCGATCCTGCAGCAGGGGCGGGCCGACCTCATCGCCCTGGCGCGGGAGCTGCTTTACAATCCCAATTGGCCGATGGACGCCGCCCAGAAGCTCGGCGTCGACCGGCAGTTCGGCTCGGTGCCTCCGCCGCAGGCCTACTGGCTCGCCAAGCGGGCGCAATCGGTGAAGACCGTCGTGCCGTCGACCTACATGAAGGGGCTCAGCCCCCCGTGACGGCTCAGCCCCTCGTGACGCGCCGGCCGAGGGCGAACCAGAACGACAGCTGACCGATCACGCCGGCAGCCGCCAGGATGACGGCGGCGGCAAGGGCGGGATTGTCGCCGGCGGCCACCAGGGTCGTGCACAGGGCCCCCACGGCCATTTGCGAGAAACCGTAGAGGCCCGATGCCGAGCCGACGACGTTGGGATTGACGCTCATGGCCTGGGTCAGTGCGGCCGGCGCCGCGATGCCGGCGCCGAAACCGAAGACGAACATCGGCCCGATAACCAGCGCCACGCTGAGATTGTCGGTCAGGACGACCACCAGGAAGGTCAGCGAGGCCAGCACGCTCACCAGGCTGGCCGAAATCGCCAGCCGCTCGATCCGCACCAGCGAGAACAGCTTGGACGCGACCATGCTGCCCAATGCGACGCCTCCCATCAGAATGGCCGGATAGACGCCGATCTCGTAGTCGGGACGATGGAGCTGGTGGGCGAAGATGAAGGGTGAGGCGCCGATGAAGGCGTACATGGCCGTCGTGGCGCAGGCGCCGCCGATCGCATAGCCCAGGAAGGTGGGCGAGGTGAGCAGACGCCCATAGTCGCGCCCGAGTGAGTTACTCTTAGGCACTTCCTTGCGTATGCGGCTTTCCGGCAGCAGGAACCAGGCGCAGATCAGGTTGACGATCCCGAGCACGGACAGGGCAAGGAAGATCGAGCGCCAGCCGAGCGACGAGGCGAGCGCGCTGCCGATCAGCGGCGCGGCACCGGGACCGAAAACCACCATGAGGTTCATCAGCGCCAGCCGTCGGGCGGCTTCGTGGGATTGCACGCTGTCGCGTGCCATGGCGCGGCCGATGACCAGCCCGGCGCATCCCCCCAGCGCCTGGAAGAGGCGCAGTACGATCAGGCCGTTTATGGCGGTCGCGAACGCCGCGGCGATGCTGGTCAGCGTGTAGACGAGCAGCCCGATCATCAGCAGCGGACGGCGACCAAACCGGTCGGACAGCGGGCCGTAGAGCAGTTGTCCCATCGCCAGGCCGAAAATGTAGACGCTCATCGTCATCTGCATTTCGCCGATATTGGCACCGACTGCCTGACCAGCCTCCGGCATCGCCGGCACGAAGATGTGCATGGCGAGCGTGCCGCTGAAGGTGATCAGGGTCAGCAGCCAGAGCGGAGCGGAACGGGCGGGCGAGGGAGAAGGGGCGGTCATGCCGTCTCGCCGTCGCCTTCCTCGAGAGCCGCACAGATCTGTGTCAGCACGCGGACCGTCGTTTCGATGTCCCTGTCGCTGATCGTGGCGAGGGCGTCGGTCCGAACCTGCCGGGCGACCGCTTCGACCTTGTTGGCGATGGTCCGGCCCTTGGCGGTCAGGAAGATCGACTTGGCACGCCGATCGCTTGCCTCCTCGCGGCGCTGGATGAGGCTGGCGGCTTCGAGATTGTCGAGCAGGCGCACGACCGAGGAGCCGTCGAGGCCGAGCGCCGCCGCGACGTCCTTCTGCCGGGGTGGTGCCGGTGCACGGGCGATGCGGATCAGCGGCAGCCAGGTCGCCTCGGTAAGGTCGAAAGGCTCGAGCCCGCGATCTGCGGCCCGCCGCCATTGGCGGGCGGCACGGGAAAGCAGCGAGCCGAAGGCGGCGCGCTGGGGGGAGTCGGCGGGGGGCATGGTCAAAAATTAGATGCTATACAATTAGATGATATGTCATCTAATTTTTGAGCCGTCAAGCCGTGCCATCGCAGGGCGGTCGGCCGTCTCGCAAACGAAGCCGTCCATCGCGCGGCCGGGCAAGTTGCGCTAGCGTCCCTGTCGGACATCGGCGCCTTGCCGCGCCGGCCAACGAACAGGAGCGAAGGATGGACACGGTCGTACAGGGTAGCGTCGAGATGAGCCAAGCCGAGTGGAACGCCCGTTGCGATCTCGCGGCGCTCTATCGGATCACCGATCACTTCGGCTGGACCGACACGATCGACACCCATATGTCGGTGCGCATCCCCGGTGAGCCGAACTGCTTCCTGATCAACAATTACGGCGACCTGTTTCAGGAGATCACCGCCTCGAGCCTCGTGAAGATGGATATGGACGGCAAGGTCTACGGCAAGGACGGCCGTTTCAATGCCGCGGGCTTCACCATCCATAGCGGTGTCTACAAGGCGCGACCCGATGCCAACTGCGTGATGCACACCCACACGCGCGCCGGCACGGGCGTCTCGGTGCTGAAGAAGGGCATCCGACCGATCAGTCAGGATGCCCTCTCGGTCTATGACGATCTCGTCTATCACGAGTACGGCATGCCGACTTCGGACGAGGAATGCGAGGCGCTCGGCGTGACCTGCCAGGGCGGCAATTCGGTGGTGCTGCGCAATCATGGTCTGCTGACGGTCGGCACCACCATCCCCGGTGCGCTGAGGCGCATGTACATGCTCGAGCGTGCCTGCGAGGTCGAAGTGATCGCCCGCAGCCTCGACGAGGAGCCGGCGCCGATCGACGAAGACGTCGTGCGCCAATATGGCGAGCGTGCGCGGCAGATGCGGGCCAATCCGGAATATGGCGTGACCTACTGGAACGCCGCGCTGCGCCAGATCGCCGGCCAGGGGACTGACTGGCGTCGGTAACCGTCGTCGAATATCGCGCCGGCGCGCCGCCGTGACGGACGAAGCGCGGCTCTGGTTCGAGAAGTTCCGGGCCTTCGGACGGTCGCCAGGTCCCGACAGCTACGCCGGGGTCTTTCACCCCGACGGCGAGGTGGCGGACGCCGGCATGGCCGCGCCGACACCGGCGGCGCAGGTCCGTGAGGCGATCGCCCACGTGCTGCGCCTGATGCCGGACCTCTTCATCGACATGAAGCGCTACCGGTCTCGGGGCGATCGGGTGTTCGTCGAAGCGGCCAACCGTGGCACGATCAACGGAACGCCGGTCGCCTGGGATGCCGTCTATCGTGTGCGCCTGCGCGATGGCGGCGTGCTGCAAGGGCGTCGCTTCTACGATCAGGCGACCCTGTTCCGTGCCCTGCGGCCCGACCTCGGATGGCTGCCCGAACTGCCGCCGGCCAGCTCCAAAGACGAGGTGAGCTACGCCGATCTGGTGCCTGGGGCGCCCACCGGCTGTCGCTTTGCCGACGATGCACCGATCCGGGTCCCCGACCAGCGCCCGGCTCTGCGGCCGGCCGATCTGCCGAGGCATCTGGCCGGCGCTCCCTTCGAAACCGTCGATTGGGCGGGCGACGATACCCTGCTCTTCGTCGAATGGCGGCGCGGCGACCTTCTGGGTGTCGACCGGCTCGATATCGCGGCGAGCCGTATCGTGTCGATGCAGCGTTATTTCGACACGCTCGGTCTTCTTGCCGGGCGCGACCCCTCCGTGACGGCGCTGCGCGCCGCACTTCTGTCGAACGCTACTCGATAGGCGACGACGCGAGGCCGCCGCCCAGGAAGAGCTGGGCGATGCGCGGATCGGCCAGGATATTGGCGGCGGTGTCGTCGATGCGTGCCTGGCCCTGTTCGAGAACCAGGCCATAGTCGGAGATCGACAGGGCCTGTCGGGCGTTCTGCTCGATCAGGAGAATGCTCACGCCCGTGTCCCTGAGCTCACGCAGGATCGAAAAGACTTCCTGCACCATCAGCGGCGAGAGACCGATCGAAGGTTCGTCGATCAGCATCAGCCTGGGTTCCAGCAGCAGGCCGCGCGCGACCTCGAGCAGCTTCTGCTGGCCGCCCGACAAGGTCGACGCCTGGGCGTCGGCCTTCTCTCGCAGCATGGGAAAGCGCGCCATCATCGCCTCGAGGCGGTCGGGAAGGCGGGACTGATCGGCGAGGGCCACGCCGCCCAGCTCGAGATTGTGCCGTACCGAAAGCTGCGGGAAGAGGTTGCGCCCCTGCGGCACGTAGCACATGCCGGCATCCAGCATTTGCCGGGGCTTGAAGGCGGTCGTGTCGATGCCGTCGAACGACACCTTGCCCGAACGCACACCCAGCAGGCCGAACACGGTCTTGAACAAGGTCGACTTGCCGGCGCCATTGGGGCCGATCACCGTGGTGATGGCGTTGCGGCGGATCGCGGCCGTGACACCGTTCAGGATGGTCATCTTGCCGTAGCCGGCAACGACGCTCTCCAGGGTGAGGATGGCGTTCTGAGCCACGCTTCAGTGCCCCAGATAGGCTTCGATCACGGTCGGGTCGCGGCGCACCGCGTCGGGCGGCCCCTCGGCGATGATCCGGCCCTCAGCCAGCACGATCAGGCGTGTGCAGAGCGCCATGACGAATTCCATGTTGTGCTCGATGACCACGAAGGTGGCGCCGCGCTCGCGGTTGATCTCGGCCAGCCGTTCGCGCAGGCCGGCCAGCATGGTCGGATTGACGCCGCCCGCCGGCTCGTCGAGCAGCACCAGCCGCGAGCCGGCCATGAACGCCATGGCGGCATCGAGCAGCTTCTGCTGACCATAGGAGAGATTGCCGGCCTTCTCCCCGGCCAGGGAGGTGAGGCGGAAGAATTCGAGCATCCGGTCGGCGGTCGGACCCAGTCCGGCGTCGCGCGCGCCGAACAGGCGTGCCCAGCGCGAGCCCTGATGCTCCTGGGCCGCGGCGATCAGGTTCTCCCGCGCCGTGAGCTTTGGAAAAACCTGCAGCAGTTGGAAGGTGCGGCTGACTCCCAGGCGATTGAGCTGCGAGGGCCTGAGCCCGGTGACGTCGCGGCCATCGACCTTGACCGTGCCGTGGTTGGGCGCCAGCTGACCCAGGATGCAGTTGAACAGCGTCGACTTGCCCGACCCGTTGGGGCCGATCACGCCCAGGATCTCGCCTTCCCGGACGTCGAACGACACGCCGCGCACTGCCTGGACGCCGCCGAACGACTTGTCGAGATCGCGGACTTCGAGCAGGGCGCTCATGGCCGCTTGCTCGGCGCCAGCAGCCGCGACGCCAGCCCGACGATGCCGCCGGGAAAGAGCGGCATCATGATCATCACCAGCACCGCATAGATCAGCAGGTACCAGGTCTCCCAGGCACGCAGCCATTCCGGCAGGAGAACGGCAATGGCGGCACCGACGAACGGGCCGAGGAAGGTCCCGCTGCCTCCGATCACCACCATCAGCATGAAGAGCAGCGACGGCCCCAGGGCGAAGGGGCTGGGGTCGATGAACTCGACGAGCGGGGCGTAGAGGCTGCCCGCCAGGCCGCCATAGGCCGAGCCCAGCGCGAAGGCGAGCAGGGTATAGAGGCGGACGTCGATGCCCAGGCTTTCGGCGCGCAGGGGATTTTCCCGCAGGGCGGTGAAGGCGCGGCCCCAGGGCGAGCGCAGGATCCACCACAGCACGAAAGTCATGACGGCGGCGATCGTCAGGACGAACCAGTAGAAGCGCAGAGGCGGCCGCAGGCTGAGGTCGAACAGGTGCGGCCGTTCGATATCGCGCAGCCCCATGACGCCGCCGGTCAGCCACTGCTCGTTGCGGAACACCAGCCAGCAGAGCACGGTAAAGGCCAGCGTCACGAAGGCGAGATAGTGCTTCTGCACCCTGAGCGCCGGGAAGCCCAGCGCCAGGCCCACAACAAAGGCGAGCAGGCCGGACGCCACGAAGGCCAGGCCGAACGGATAGCCGGCCTTGGTCAGGAGGGCGGTGGCATAGGCGCCGATGCCGACGAATGCCGCCTGCGCCAGGGTTTCCTGCCCGGCATAGCCCACGATCAGATTGACCCCCATCGCCGCGATCGCGGTGACCAGCCACAGGGTGAGAATATAGGTGCCGTAGCGCTTGAGGCCGGGATAGGGGATCCCATAGGGCGTGAGATCGACCGGCAGCAAGGCGAGCAGAGCGACGAGTGCCGCTCCGATCAGGAGGGCAAGGCGCGTGCTCATATCGAGCGCTCCTCGCGCCGCCCCAAGAGGCCCTGCGGCCGGAACAGGATGATCAGCACCAGCAGCACCAGCGGGATCGCCTGCCGGTAGGCAGTCGAAAGATAGGCGGCGGCGAGATTGTCCAGAACGCCGATCAGCAGACCGCCGGCTATGGCGCCGCGCACCTGATTGAAGCCACCGACGATTGCCGCGACGAAGGCCACCAGGCCCAGCGTCTCGCCATTGGAGAACTTGGCCAGGTAGATCGGCGAGATCAGCAGCGAGGCGACGGCGGCCAGGGCGGCGTTGATCAGGAAAGTGTAGAGGATCATGCGCTGCACGGGGACGCCGAGGATGAGGGCAACCGACGGGTTCTGCGCCGTCGCCTGCATCTGCCGCCCGGTCCGTGTGCCGGCCAGGAACCATTGCAGCAGGACGATCACCAGCAGGGCCACCGCCAGCACGCCAAGCTGGGCCTGCGACACGACCACACCGGCGAACGATACCGGTGCGTCGGGCAGCAGGGGTGGAAAAGGCAGCGCCTCGGCGCTGTAGAAATCCTTTACCGCCTCCTTCAGCAGGATGCTGAGCGCGATGGTCGAGATCACGAGCGGCAGCACGCCGCGCTGGATCAGCGGGCCCACGACGGCGTAACGGAAGACGACGCCCAGCAGCAGCATCGACAGCAGGATGGCCAGCACCAAAGCCGCCAGGAAGGGCAGGCCGAGCAGGCGCATGGCCGCCAGGGCGAAGAAGGCCGGCACCATGACGAACTCGCCCTGGGCGAAGTTGATGGTCTGCGAGGTCTGCCACAGCAGGGTGAAGCCGATGGCGGCCAGTGCGTAGATCGCACCGGTCGCCAGGCCGGCGATCAGGAGCTGCAGCAGGTCGGTCATGCGCGCGGGCTGCCGAGGCGCCGCCGCAGACTATTTATTGAGTTTCGGCAAGGTCTCCGTGATGACCTGCTTGCCGTCCTTGACCTCGCCCAGGAAGGAGATGCGGTCGATCTCGCCGGTGCCATCCCAGGTCGCCTCGATCAGGATTCCGGGCACCTTGTCGGGCGCGATGGTCATGCCATGCAGTGCAGCTGCGATGGCTTTACCGTCGAGCTTGCCGGCTTTCTCGGCCGCCGCCTTGATCATGTAGGGGGCGATGTAGCCCTTCACGCCGTTGTGGTCGGGCTTGGACTTGTACTTTGCCTCGTACTTCCGGCCGAACTCCTGGATGGCCGGGATCGGCGCATCGACGGTCAGGCCGACATGGCCCTTCACGCCGTTGGCGGCATCGCCGGCGAGGTCGATCACTTTCTGGCCGAGCAGGGTGGTTTCGCCGATCATCGGCTTGGTGAGGCCCTGCTTCTTGGCCTCGCGCAGGAAGCGCGCGCTCTCTTCCTCGTTCAGGTAGACGAACACCGCGTCGGCATTGGCGCCCTTGAGCTTGATCACGTCGGCCGCGAAATCGGCCTGACCGGCTTCGGTCGAAATGTCGGCCACGACCTTGATGTCGCGCGCCGGCAGCTCCTTGACGATGGCGTCGCGGCCGCCTTTGCCGAAGTCGTTGTTGACGTAGACGATGGCGATGCTCTTGGCCTTCACGCCGTCGCGCAGGTAGTTGGCGATCTTGGGCATGGAGACGTTCTGCCCGAACGACGTGCGGAAGATGTACTTGGAACCCTGCGCCGTGAGGTTGGCGGCTTCGCCGCCGATCACCTGCGGCACCTCGGCATCGGCCGTGAGCTTCAGGGTGGCGCTGACCGACCCCGAATAGATCGGCCCGAAGATGGCGATCGGCTTGTCGTCGAGGGCGCGCTGCATGGCGGCGCGCGCCTTGCCGGGATCGCTCGCCGTATCGACGAACTCGAGCTTGACCTTCTTGCCGAGAATGCCGCCCGCTGCGTTGATCTCCTCGACGGCAAGGCTCGAGCCGTTCTTCCACATCGCCCCGACCGTGGCGCCGCCGCCGGACAGCTCGATGATGGTCGGAATGACGATGTCCTGGGCCGATGCAGCCGGCGACCATGCCGCCAGCGAGAGGCCTGCCAATACCAGCGTCCTGCGAAGCATGCGTCCCCCTCTACGATTTCGTTAAGAGGGATTTACCCGTTCGCCCAGCGAGAGAGAAGGGGGCTTGTCGGTGCAGCGCCGCTGCCGCTCGCTTGGGGCGGTCCGCTATTCGCGATAAGTCACGATCTGCGTCGTCGTGGCCAGCAACCGTCCGCCGGCCGACCAGAGCTCAGCCGTCTGGTCGAAAAAGCCGGCATGGAAGACATTGGCGTCGGCGACCCCCAGCAGCGGGGCGCTGCCCAACGCGGCCAGGCAGTCTCTGTCGACATGGAAGTAGGCCGTCATCGAGACGGTGGCGATCGGGAAGATCGTTCCCTTCACATGGTAGATGCGGCCGAAGAAGAGATCGCAGAAGGCGACCAGCCCGATGAAATCCCAGTCCCGCGGCACGGCATTGTTGAGCCAGAGGCAGGAGCGGGCACTGCGCGGGGTTTCGGCAGGCTGGGCCGACGGCAGCAGCGCCCCTTCGACGAAGCGGAACTCGAATTGACCGACGAAGGCGTTGCGGCCGTCAGTCGTCATGGCCGTGATTGCTTCGGGTGGCGGCGCAGGGGGAGGAGTCGCCGGCTGGTGGCTCCAGCCGGCCTTGCGCCGGGCGCAGACAATCGTGGCGTTGGCGGCTACGGTCTCGCCCTGGCGGATCTCGGCGTACCAATGCTGCACCGATCGGCCGGTACGGACCGATCGGACCGTGACCTCGAACGGGCCGCGGGCGATGGCCGCCGTGAAGTTGACGGTTACCGCACAGGGATCGCCGATACGGTCGGCGCGATCGAGGACGGCGCGCAGGAGAGTAGCGGCCGTGACACCGCCGAACGGTCCGCCGAAATTCCAGTAGGCGTCGCTGGTCTCGCCCTGCAGAGAGCCTGAGACGATCTCCTGCAGGGAAGTAGCCTTGTCGAGAGGATGCATCTGCCCCCGCTTGAATGTCGCCGCACACTCTGGCGGCCAAGCGGAAGGCGGTCGATTACGGTCGAGGTAATCGCGTTCGCTGCCAACCCGTCGATGCTGTCAGCGACCCTTCCAGTCCGGCTTGGGCTTCTTGTTCACGAAGGCGTCGATGCCGGCCTGGGCATCCTCGCGCTGGATGGCGCCGGCCATGAACTCGGTGGCGTAGGCGTAGGCCTGGCCGAGCTCCATCGTCATGTGGCGATGGAACATCGCCTTGCCTTCGGCGATCTGCTGCGGCGGCTGGCTGGTGATGCGATTGGCTAGCGCCATCGTCGCCTGGTCGAGTTCGGCGATCGGCACGACGCGGCTCACCAGCCCGTCACGCAACGCCGTGGCGGCATCGACGAACTCGCCGGTGAACAGCATGTCGAGCGCACGCTTGGGGCCGACATTGCGCCCCACCGAGACCGAGGGCGTGCCGCAGAACAGGCCGTTGTTGATGCCCGACGTCGCGAAGGTCGCCTCGCTCGAAGCGACGGCAAGGTCGCAGGCCGCAACCAGCTGGCAGCCGGCGGCCGTCGCCACCGCCTTCACCTTGGCGATGACGGGCTGCGGCAGGCGCTGGATCGACATCATCATCGCCGAGCAGCGCGTCAGCAGGCCGTGATGGAAGGCGTAGTCGCGCGTCGAGGCGACTTCGCGCAGATCGTGACCGGTCGAGAAGGCGCGGTCGCCCTGCGCTTCGATCACGACGCAGCGGATCTCGCGGTCCTGGGCGAGCTTGTCGAATTCCGTCTGCAGGGCGTCTATAAGGTCGCCCGAAAGGGCGTTCATGGCATGCGGACGGTTGAGCGTGAGGATCGCGACCCGGCCTTCGTCACGGCGCAACAGGACGGGTTCGTTGGGATGCTTGGTCATTTCGGTCATCCTGACACAGAGGAAGGATGTTCGTCATGCCGGTGATGTCGCCCGCCGATCTGCTGAAGTTTCTCGACGAGCAGTTTCCGCAGTCTTCGCACCTCAAGCTGTCGATCGAGCATCTCGACGACAAGACCATACGGCTGCGCCTGCCGACCGACGAGAGCAACCTGCGGCCGGGCGGCACCATCTCGGGCCCGACCCTGATGTGGCTGGCCGATTGCGGGTTCTACCTTCTGATCCTGGCGCAACTCGGGCCGGTGGCGCTGGCGGTCACCACCAACCTCAACATCAACTTCATGCGCAAGCCCGAGCCGGGCGATCTGATCGGCGAGGGGCGCCTGCTGAAGCTCGGAAAGTCCCTGGCCGTGGGCGATTTTACGATGTGGAGCGACGGCAAGCCCGATCCCGTTGCCCATGCCACGCTGACCTACGCAATCCCGCCCACATCAAAGAGTTAGCCTGAGGTATCAATTTACCGCATTTTCAAGCCATTGAATCTAAAGGAATATTTTTGGCGATTTGACATCGGCCGTCTCTCTCTCCATAAGCGCCCGCTCATTGGAAGAAAGACCCATGCATACCCTTAGCAACCGAACCGTCAGCCTCAAGCCGGCCGACGTGCAGAAGAAGTGGGTGCTGATCGACGCCGACGGCCTCGTCCTCGGCCGCCTCGCTTCGATCATCGCCATGCGCCTGCGCGGCAAGCACAAGCCGACTTTCACCCCGCATGTCGACTGCGGCGACAATATCGTCGTGATCAATGCCGAGAAGGTCCGCCTGACCGGCCGTAAGGCCGAGCGGGAGTACTTCTACTGGCATACCGGCCATCCCGGCGGCATCAAGGGCGAGACCCTGGGCAAGCGCCTCGAAGGCCGCTTCCCCGAGCGCGTCATCGTCAAGGCTGTCGAGCGCATGATCACCCGTGGTCCGCTCGGCCGCGTGCAGATGAAGAACCTGCGCGTCTACAAGGGCCCCAACCACGAGCATGAGGCCCAGCAGCCCGAGAAGCTCGACGTTGCCGCACTGAACCGCAAGAACTCGAGGATCGGCTGACATGGCTACCGAACTTTCGTCCTTCGCCGAACTGAAGAAGGCGCCGGTCGTGGCCGGCGGCATCCAGGCTGCGGCGCCCACGCGTGAGAAGGAAGTCGACAGCCAGGGTCGCGCCTACGCCACCGGCCGACGCAAGAACGCTGTCGCCCGCGTATGGGTCAAGCCCGGCACCGGCAAGATCACGGTCAATGGCCGCGATCAGACCATCTACTTTGCGCGGCCGACGCAGCGCATGATGATCCAGCAGCCGTTCGACGTTTCGCAGCGCAATGGCCAGTTCGACGTCGTCGCCACCGTTTCGGGCGGCGGTCTGTCGGGCCAGGCCGGTGCGGTGCGCCATGGCATCGCCCAGGCGCTTTCGAAGTTCGAGCCCGCCCTGCGTGGCTCGATGAAGAGCAGCGGCTTCCTCACCCGCGACAGCCGCGTGGTCGAGCGCAAGAAGTACGGCCGCGCCGGTGCGCGTCGCCGCTTCCAGTTCTCCAAGCGCTGATCGGCGACTTGGTCTATCCTCGAAGGGCGCCGCAAGGCGCCCTTCGTTTTTGTGGAGTGGAGCAGAGCGATCCGATGTCCGGCCTCATCGTGCCTTTCAACGGTCTCGTCCCGAAGATCGACAAGTCAGCTTTCATCGCGCCCAACGCAACCTTGATCGGCAATGTCGAGATCGCCGCCAATTGCGGCATCTGGTTCAACGCCGTCCTGCGCGGCGACGGACCGCCGATCAGGATCGGCGAGAACTCCAACATCCAGGACGGCTGTGTGATCCACATCGCCGCGCGCGGCGTCGGCACGACCGTCGGCCGCAACGTCACGGTGGGGCACCTCGCCCTGCTGCATGCCTGCGAAGTGCAGGACGATGCCTTCATCGGCATGCATTCGACGGTGCTCGACGAGGCCGTGGTCGAGACCGGCGCCATGGTGGCGGCCGGCGCCGTCGTCACGCCGCGCAAGATCGTGCGCAAAGGCGAGCTGTGGGCGGGCAATCCCGCGGTGAAGATGCGCGACATCACGGAGAAGGATCTCGAGTCCTTCCGCCGTTCGGCCGCGGGCTACGTCCAGCTCGCGCGCGTCTATCGCGGCGACGTGCCCCAGGCTGCTGAATAGCAGGCGGCCGAGCAACGCCGCTGCCGAATGGTGCGGCAGGAACGACGCGCACTCCTGCCGCCGGCCGTCCTTACCTCTGCTGAGCCGCACCCGCCGGAGATGCGGGTTGGGCGAGCCCGGTCGGCGCAGGCGGGACGTCCATGTTCTTGCGCGTCAGCAACCCTTCCATGGCCGCGACGGCTTCGGCGGGATGGCCGTTGTCGCAGTCGATGCGTGCACCGATGCGCGTATGATTGCGCTCGCCGTCGGAGTTCTCGCCGCGGCTGGCGCCGTAGCGATCGAAATAGGAGATGAGCTGGTTGCAGCGCGCCTTCAATTCCGGCGACGACTGGCTGGCAGTCGACTGCGCGGAGGCCGAGCTCATCACGCCGGCAGCGAGGACGACCGTTAGCGCGATCGGGGCCAGCGCGACAGGTGAACGAAACAAATTCGAAAGCATGAGGGGACTCACAACAACAGGACATGATCGCAAACGCCGGATCATGGTCGGCACGCTATTTCTGTCCGTCTCGGAATTTTCATTGGCGACCGCTTCGTGCGATCGCGCGATGACGCTTCACGGTGAAGGCCGCGCCTCACATGAGAGGCACGCCGACGAGCGACAAGTTGACGAGGCGCATGACGGCGTTGCGATCACGAGTGCGAAGGCTCGTCGCTGGAACTCTTGCGAATCGACGATCGATTCCCAGAGTAACAATCACGCAACAGAAATGAGATGTGTCAGACGCCGCGCTGTTTTCAATCTGCATTCAAGTGCAATGCATTTGTCACGAAAGCGGTTGCGAGGTATCCCGAGTCGAAACTCGAGCATCGCATCACAATGTCAAAGACAACCCGCGCGACGGACCATCTCAAGAAGGCAGGCGTTGCCTTCTCCGTTCACTCCTACGATTACGACCCGAACGCCGACAGCATCGGCCTGCAGGCCGCGCAAGCGTTGGGTGAGCCGCCGTCGCGCGTGCTCAAGACATTGATGACACTGGTCGACGGCAAGCCCGTCTGCGTCATCGTTCCGTCGGACGACGAAGTATCGATGAAGAAACTGGCGGCGGCGGCCGGCGGCAAATCGGCGGAGATGATGAAGCCGGCCGAAGCCGAGCGCGTGACCGGTTACAAGGTCGGCGGCATCAGTCCGTTCGGCCAGAAGCGTCGCGTGCCGGTGATGATGGAGGAGGCGGCCCTCGCGCACGACTACGTTTTCATGAACGGCGGTCAGCGGGGCTTGCAGGTCAAGCTCGATCCCAGGCAGGCGCGCGAGGTGCTGGACGCCAAGTCAGCGCCTTTGGTCACCGATCGGTAAGAGGGGACGGCTTCCAGTAGCGGCCTTGCCCCATGCCTCCTTCCCACTTATAAACAAGATTGAGAATTATTCGCATTTGGGGTTTCAAGAGCGAGGTTGAGGGGTGAGCGGGGTAGCAGACGACCGCGGCATGCTGGCGCTCTATCTGGCCCATCGCGGCGAGCTGGTGAACTACGCCAATGCCATCGTCGGAGACCGGGCTCGGGCAGAAGATGTGGTGCAGGAGGCGTGGCTGCGTTTCGGCGCAGCGAGTGCCGTGCAGGCTTTCGACGAGCCGCTCGGGTTTCTCTATCGCGTGGTGCGCAATCTCGCGATCGACGGCCGCCGTCGGCTGACCCGCGAAAGGGCGATCATCGCCGACGGAAAGACCGCCGCTGCTACCGTCGACTTGCAGGCCGACGAGTATCCGTCTCCCGAAGCGACCACGGCGGCGCGCCAGGAACTGCAGCTTTTGAAGGAAGCGTTGGCCGAACTGCCGGAGCGCACGCGGCGCGCGGTCGAGATGCACCGCGTCGGTGGCTTCAAGTTGCGGGAAATCGCGGCCGAACTCGGCATCTCGATCACCGTGGCCCACGAGATCGTTGCACAGGGCATCGCCCATTGCCGCCGGCGGGCGCGGCCCCCCGGTGGACGGTGAGAGGGCCGCCGAAAAATCCTCCAGTCTTGGCGTCTACTGGTTATGACAACGCCGGCTGAGGACGAAGACCGCGCCACCCTCGAGGCTGCCCGTTGGCTTGTTGCGCTGGAGGAGGCGCCCGACGATCCGGCACTCAAGGCACGTATTGCCGCCTGGCGGGCCGCCAGTCCCGCGAACGAGCTTGCCTGGACGAACACCTCGGACATCTATGATGCGATTGCCGCCGCGTCACCGGCGCAGCTGGCAGCGGGGACAGCTGGAATGTCCCGCCGCCG
This sequence comes from Alphaproteobacteria bacterium 65-37, assembly GCA_001897995.1. Classification (GTDB taxonomy): domain Bacteria; phylum Pseudomonadota; class Alphaproteobacteria; order Reyranellales; family Reyranellaceae; genus Reyranella. Next base: position 65,297 of record MKRV01000254.1, read on the forward strand.
TGTCTATGCCGGCGCGCTCGGTTTGGCGCTCGCAGCCTGTCTCGCCTTTGCATTCGGCCCCGACCTTGTGGTGCGCCTGCGTGCCGATCAGGTGACGTCGGTTGCCGAAACACGCGCGATCGGCCTCGACGATGGCAGCACCGTGCAGCTCGGGCCCGAGAGCGCGATCGAAGTTGCCTATGCCGGCGACGACAGACGGGTCCGTTTGCTCAAGGGAGAGGCATTTTTCAAGGTCACGCCCGATCCGAAACGTCCTTTCAGCGTCGTGGCAGGCGACATCCAGACCACCGTGCTGGGCACCTCGTTCAACGTCCGCATCATGGCGGCGGGCGCTGAAGTTTCGGTAAGGACCGGCCGCGTCCGCGTTGACAACGCGATCTCATGGCCACCGGTCGCTGTGCATCTGGATCCAGGCTCTTGGACGCATGTCGCCAGCAACGGCAAGGTCGAGCGTGGGGTCGTCCCGCCCGAGGAAGTAGCCCCCTGGCTGCGTGGCCAGATCGTGGCGCGCGACCGACCGATGGCCGACGTCGTCGACGAGCTGCGCCGCTACACCCCGGGTCTCATCGTCATCGCCGACAGCGTGCTTCGCGGCCGTCGCGTGACCGGCGTCTACAATCTGTCCGACCCAGTCGCAGCTTTGCGGGCGATCGTCGGCACGCACGGCGGTTCGGTGCGCGAAGTTTCGCCCTGGCTGTTGGTCGCCTTCTGAAAAAAGGCGTCGAGCGGCCCCGAAAAAGTCGGCGACCCCGTCGTCGTTTGGGCAAAGGCACGATGCTGAGACGCATTCCGATGACGTCACGTCCTGTCCCCGTAGGAGTAACAGGGGTGGAGTGTGACGATGTGGGGAGTTGGCGGACCGCTGCGTGTTGGGCGTGTTCTTCGCGGTACGCTGATGCTTTCGGTGTCGGTCTTCGTGCTTTCGGGTTCTGCGCTGGCGCAGGACAAAGAGCCGCTCCCTGAGATCGCCCAGCAGCGGCTGGTCGCTTTTTCCATTCCGGCGCAGGCGCTCTCCGATGCATTGGCGTCGTTCGGCCGGCAATCCGGTATGCAGGTCTCCGTTGATGGTGAAACGGCACGCGGGGTCGTCTCGCCGGGCGTCGTCGGCACGATGACGGCCGAGCAGGCGCTGACGCGTCTTCTGGCCGGCACGGGCATCACCTATCGCATGACCGGCGGCAATACGGCGCTGCTGCAGCGCGTAGCGGCGGAGTCGGGAGGCCTGCAGCTCGATCCGGTGCAAGTGCAGGGTGCGCTCGTGCCGCCGCAGGCGATGATCGACAACTTCCCGCCGCCCTACGCCGGCGGCCAGGTCGCAACAGGCGGTCAGCTGGGACTCCTCGGCAATCGCGACGTGATGGATACGCCGTTCAACCAGACGAACTTCACGGCCAAGAAGGTCCAGGATCAGCAGGCCAAAACCGTTCGCGAAGTGATGGTGGACAATCCGTCGGTGCGGACCTGGGCGCCCGACGGCGGCGTCGGGCCGGATCAGATCACCATTCGCGGCTTCAATGTGCTGTCCATGTCGACGGCCTATGGCGGCCTGTTCGGCATGCTGCCGACCTACTCGCTGATGCCCGAGATGGCCGAGCGCATCGAGGTGCTGAACGGCCCCAACGCCATGCTGAACGGCATGCCGCCCGGCAGCAGCATCGGTGGCACCGTCAATGTCGTGCCCAAGCGCGCGCCCGAGCAGGGGCTGACACAGATTACGGCAAGCTACGCGTCGGGAACGCAATTCGGAGGACATGTCGACGTCGCCCGGCGTTTTGGGGAGAACAAGCAGGTCGGTGTGCGTTTCAACGGCGTCCTGCGCGGCGGCGAGACGGCCGTGCAGAACAATACTGACCTGCGCGGCCTGGCTGTTCTGGGGCTCGACTTTCGAGGTGAGCGCGTTCGGCTATCAGCCGATCTCGGCTACCAGAGCCAGGCCATCACAGGGGTCGTTCCCTATATCGGCCTGGCTGCCAACGTGCCGCTGCCCTGGGCGCCGAATGCGCGCACCAACCAGGGGCAGTCGTGGAGCAATTCGCTGCGCAAGGATCTGTTCGGTGTGGTCCGTGGCGAGGTCGACATCACCGAGAAGGTTACGGCCTATGCGGCCTTTGGCGCACACGACAACCGGGTGACTTATCTCGCGTCCGGCAATGTCATCATCAACAATTTTGCCGGCGCCGCGACGAGCACGCTGACCAATTTCAGCCAGTACTATACCTACCTGACCGCCGAGGCCGGCGTTCGTGCCCTGGGGGAGACGGGACCGATCGGTCACGAATTGGCAGTCACGGCAACGACCCTCGATCAGACTTTCGGCACCGGCATCGTCCAGGGGACGCCCTTTGCGACGAACATCTACAATCCCAACGCCGTGGCGCCGATCTATGTGCCGACTCCGGCCTCCAACAAGTCGGGTGTCACGACGCTCTCGAGCCTGGCCTTCGCCGACACGCTGTCGGCGGCGGACAAGCGCATTCAGCTCACGGTGGGCGCCCGGCTCCAGCAGGTGAAGTCGGCCAATTTCAATGTCACGACCGGGGCCCAGACGTCGAGTTACGACCAGAGTGCGCTCAGCCCCTCGGTCGCGTTGATCTTCAAGCCCTGGCAGAACGTCACGATCTACGGGAACTTCATTCAGGGGCTGCAGCCGGGCACCGTCGTGGGCTCGACCTTCGCCAATGCCGGCGAGGTCTTCGCGCCCTACAAATCGACGCAGTTCGAGGCCGGCGTGAAGATCGACTGGGGCCGTTTCACGACGACGGCGAGCCTGTTCCAGATCACCCAGCCCAGCACCGTCACGGATGTCGCGACCAATACGCTTACGCTGGACGGGGAGCGACGCAATCAAGGCCTCGAGATCAACGTGTTCGGAGAACCGATCGAAGGCGTGCGTCTGCTGGGCGGCGTGATGTTCTTGAATGCGCTGCTGACCAAGACACAAGGCGGTGCCAACGACGGCTGGACGGCACCTTTCGCGCCCGGCTTCACGATGAACCTCGGCGGCGAATGGGACGTACCCATGCTGCGCGGTCTGACCTTGAACGGCCGCGTCGTCTATACCGGGTCGCAGTACATCGATACCACGCTGCCGCGCCGCAGCCTGCCGGCCTGGACACGTCTCGATCTCGGCGTCCGCTACACCTTCGACAACTTGAACAGCCCGACCGGCAAGCCCGTCGCGCTGCGCTTCAACGTCGATAACGTCCTCGACGCCAACTACTGGTCCGGCGGCGACAACATCAACACCATGAATCTGGGCGCACCGCGGACCTTTCGCTTGGCCCTCACGACGGATTTTTAGCGGTATGGAGCCGACCTTTCGCGGCTCGATGAACTGGCTGCATACCTGGGCTGGTGTAGTGCTCGGGGGGCTGCTTTTCGCCATTTTCTGGATGGGCTCGCTCTCGGTGTTCGATCGCGAAATCGATCGCTGGATGATACCGAGCACCCGGCTCGCGCTGTCATCGCAGCCGATTTCCTTCGACGCCCTGCGACCGACGATCGACGAGGCAGCGGCAGGCCGTTCGGCCTTCTGGGCGGCGTTGCTGCCGACCGAGCGCCAGCCCATGATCCGGGTCTCCTGGCGTGACGCCAATGGGCCGGTGGTCCGCTACCTCGATCCAGCCTCGGGCCGTCCCTTGCCCGATCCGGGAAGCTGGGCGGGGACGCGTTTCATCTTCCCGTTCCATTTCAATCTGCATCTCCGGGCCTGGAACGTCGGGCTGTGGATCGTCGGTCTGGCCGGCATGGCGATGATGGTGCTCTGCGTGGCCGGCGTGATCATTCACCGCAAGATCTTCGCCGAGTTCTTCACCTTCCGCGCCGACAAGAATCCACGCCGGCTGATCCTCGACCTGCACAATGCAACGGGCGTGCTGGGCTTTCCCTTCCACGTCGCCATCACCCTGTCGGGCCTGATCATCTTCTACACGACCTACTTTCCGAGCGGCTGGCAGGTTCCTTACCGAGGCAACAACCAGGTTTTCTCCAAGGAGACCTTCGACCTCTACACCAGGCCCAAGGTGAACAAGCCGGGAGAACTGGCGTCAC
>MKRV01000255.1 GCA_001897995.1 Alphaproteobacteria bacterium 65-37
CGGTCGCGGTCGTGGTTGCCCTTGTCGGGGCGAGCACGGCTTTTGCCCAGCTTCCGCCGGGCTCCATCGGCAATGCCGGCCGCATGCCCGATACTATGTCGCCCGGTGCCCTGCCGCCACCGCCGACGCCTGGGCCGGCACCGGTCATGGCGCCCCCTGCCCCCTACCCGAATACGCAGTCGATGACGCGCGATCGCATCCAGAGCCAAGACTACCGCGTCCAGCGCCTGCAACAGCGCCCTGACGGCTCCTGGAAGGCCGACGTCACCCGCGATGCCACCCCGACCCGCCCCCAAGGCGTGCCGAAGAAGGTCACCATCCTGCCCAATGGGCAGATGCTCGAAGAGTGGTGAGGCGGCTTCAGAGCTGGAACAGCAAGAACCCACCGATCCCGGTCACCGCCAGCAGCGCCCCCAGGTTTCTGAAGAAGTGAACGGATCGAACGGAGCGCAGCCGTTCGCCGAACGACGTTGTCCGCTCCTCCTGTGTTTGCCCGGTTTTGGTTGCCACTTGTTGTGCCAGGAAGCCAGCCGACAGGTCACCGCCGACGACAGCGTCGGTGTCGAGTTCGGCCAGGGTGCAGATGAACCACATCATAAGGCCGACCACGCCGACTCCGATCAGGCCGACATAGGCCACCGTGACGAAGACGGCGACAGAGATCAGCAGCCAGAGGCTGAGGGCAACGGCCATCAGGACGGACCTGCCCGACATGCGCGATCCTTCTTTCCGACCGCGCCATCATACGCCTGTCGCCAGGGACAGGCCATCCGCCCTCACGGCCCAGGCTTGATGCCGGCATCCTTGATGACCTGCCCCCATTTCGGGATGTCGCCAGCAATCGCCGCCCGTGTCTCCTCGGGGGTGCTGCCGACCGGTTCGAGGCCCATGGCGGAGACTTTCTTCAGCAGTTCGGGATCTGCCAGGGCCTTCAACGATTCCGCCCGCACCTTGTCGACGATCGGCTTGGGCAACCCGGCCGGGCCCATCAGCGCGAACCACGACGTTGCCTCGAACCCCGGGAAGCCCTGTTCCGCCAAGGTCGGCAGGTCGGGCGCGGAGGCGCTGCGCTTCAGCGAGGTCACGGCAATGCCGCGCACCCGGCCGTCACGCACCAGCGGCATGGCGGCACCCGCGTTCTGGATGCCGACCGGCACGACGCCGCTCATGACGTCGGTGAGGTTGGCGCCACGATAGGGGATCTGCTCCATCTTGATGCCGGCGAGATGGGCGAACAGTTCGCCGGCGACATGCTGGGGCGTGCCGACCCCCGGAGTGCCATAGGACACTTTGCCGGGATTGGCCTTGGTGTAGGCGATCAGGTCGGCGATCGACTTCACCGGCAGGTCGTTGTTGACCAGGAAGACCGACGGCATCATCAGCGCCGTGGAGATCGGCGTCAGGTCCTTCAGCGGATCGAACGGCAGCGTCTGCAGGCTCGGCAGGACGGTGATCGCCGCATTGCCCGACCACATCAGCGTATAGCCGTCCGGTACGGCCTTGGCGACGCGATCCACGCCAATGGCCCCCGAGTTACCGGCGATGTTCTCGACAACGACCGGCTGCCCCCAGGCCTCGGCAAATTTCTGCGCAAACAGCCGTGCCGTGACGTCGGTGGCACTGCCGGCCGTGAAGCCGACCACCAGCTTCACCGGCTTCTCGGGCCAATTGGTCTGTGCCGTTGCCGGCAAGCCAAAGCCGAACGCGAGCAGGCAGCCCGCGACCATGCGTACGATCGATTGCATCGGCAGTTCCTCCCTGGCGTTATGTATCGCCGTTGGAAGCAGGCTATGGGATAGCAAAGCCGTACTCCAGCCCGGGAGGCGACGACCATGCGCAGAGCGACAATCCGGCCCCTCTTCTCGCTGCCGATTCTGATCGCGCTCATCTGCGGCGATGGCGGGCCCTTCAAGGCGGCGGCAGCCGATCAGCCGGCCTCGACCGTCCGCTACGCCTGTCAGCAGAACAAGACCATCGTCGCGCAGTATTTCAATGGCCCCTCAAGCACGGCGCCGAACGGTCAGCCCATCCCGGGCGGCCGGGTTGACCTGGCCCTGAGCGACGGCCGGAAGCTCCGCTTGCCTCAGACCTTGTCGGCGTCGGGCATTCGCTACGCCGATCCCGCCGAAACGTTCGTGTTCTGGAGCAAGGGCGACACGGCCTTTGTCGAAGAAGGCAAGACCACGACCTACACCGACTGCCTTGCCGCGAAGGGTTAACGACGGCCGGCGAGCGCGCGGTTCTCCAGGCGGCTCAGCAGCCGGACCACCGGCCAGAGAATGAGGAAATAGATCACCGCGGCCATGACGATCGGCGTCGGATTGTAGGTCACGCTCTGCGCCTGTCGCGCCTCGTACAGCAGCTCCGGCACGGCCACGACGCTGCCCAGCGACGTCAGCTTCACCACTTCGAGCGTATTGGACAGCAGGTCGGGCAGGACGTTGCGCACGGCCTGGGGCAGCACGACGTAGCGCATCGCCTGGAGGCGTCCCAGGCCGGTCGAACGTGCGGCCTCCACCTGGCCGTTGGGCACCGAGTCGATGCCTGCCCGGAAGATCTCACCGTAATAGGCGCCGGTATTGAGAAAGAATGCGATCGCCACACAGGCGAATCCGCCGAGTTCCAGTCCCGCGAATGGCAGGCCGGCAAACAGCAGGACCAGCAGCACCAGCGGTGGAAAAGCACGAAAGAAGTCGACCCAGGCCATCAACGGCCAGCGCACCAGCGGGTGATGGATCGACGCCAGCAGCGCCAGGATCAGCCCGCCCAGCAGGCCGAGCGGCACGACGATCAGCGACAGGAGAATGGTGTTCCATAGGCCCGACAGCACGATCGGCCACGCTGCCACGATGATTTCAGGATTGAAGAAGGTCTGGATCATCGGCCCGCCTCAGCGTTTCCAGGCGAACTTGGCTTCAATCCAGCGCGCGGCCACGACCACGGGCAGGAAAAGCACGATGTAGGCCGCAGCCCCCATCATCAGCGGCGAGGGATTGTAGGAGTTCGATACCGCCGAACTCGCCTGCCCCAGGATCTCGGTGACGGCCACGACGGTTCCCAGCGCCGTTCCCTTGGTGATGGCGATGGTGCGATTGGTGAGCGGCGGGATGGTGAGACGAAAGGCCTGCGGCAGGATCACGTTGAACAAGGTCTGACTGTAGGACAGGCCGGTGGAGCGCGACGCCTCCCACTGCCCCCGCGGGATCGAGGTGATGCCCGCCCAGAAGATCTCCTCGGAGAAGGCCATCAGCACCAGGGCAAGCGACAGCCAGGTCGACACGAAGCCCGATGGCGACGGCCCGGCATAAGGCAGCCCGAAATACATCAGAACGATGATCACCAACGGCGGCAGCGACCGGAAGAGGTCGACGACGAAGACGATCAGCCAGTTCAACGGCCGCACACCGAGCGAACGCAGCAGCGCCAGGGCAAGGCCGGCGGCCAGCCCCGATACCACGATCAGCAGCGCGAGCTCGATCGTGACCACGACGCCCGACAGGATGTCCGGCAGGTACTTTTCCATCACCTTCGCATTGAAGAAGGTGTCGACGAAGCGATCCCAGCCGCCCATCAATGCCTCTGGATCTGGCCGATGAACGCCCGCGTGCGCTCGTGAGCGGGAGTCTCGAAGATTGCGGCCGGCGGCCCCTGCTCGACGATCAGCCCGTTGTCCATGAACACCACGCGGTCCGCCGCGTTGCGCGCAAACCCCATCTCGTGACTGACCACGATCATGGTCATGCCGCTTTCCCGGAGCGAGCGCATCACTTCCAGCACCGATCCCACCAGCTCGGGGTCGAGCGCGCTGGTCGGCTCGTCGAACAGCATGACCCGAGGCTCGAGCGCGATCGAGCGTGCGATGGCCACACGCTGCTGCTGGCCACCCGAGAGCTGCCCCGGTGTGTGGTCTGCCCGGTCGGCCAGCCCGACCCGCTCCAGGGCCTGCCGGGCAATCGCCTCGGCTTCGGCGCGGCTTTTACCGGCGACCTTGCGCAGCGCCAAGGTGACGTTCCCCAGCGCCGTCATGTGGGGATAGAGGTTGAACGACTGGAACACCATGCCGATGCGCTGCCGGGCATGGTTGATGTCGGTCTTGGGACTGAGCATGTCGATGCCGTCGACCATCACCGAGCCGGAAGTAGGCTCTTCCAGCCGGTTGAGGCAGCGCAGCAGGGTCGACTTGCCCGAGCCCGAGGGCCCGATGATGAAAACCAGCTCGCGCTCTTTCACTTCGAGATCGACCCCCTTCAGGACGTGAAGAGGGCCGAAATGCTTGTGGATGCCGCGAGCTTCGACGATATGCTTTTGGGACATCGCCTCGGATCAGCCGCACTTCAGTTCATGCGGCGTCGGATCGTAGCCCGGCATGCCCGGCACGCCGTAGCCTGGCGTGATCACGACGGCGAGGTCGTCAGCATCGGGCTTCTTGCCGAACCATTTCTCGGCCAGCTTGGCGATGGTGCCGTCCTTCTTCATGCAGTCGAGCGCGTCCTGCAGCTCGGCGCGCAGTTGCGGGTTGTTCTTCGGGACCGGCGCCGCCCAATGGGCACGGGTCTCCTTGAGTTCGAGATCGGCAATGAATTGCGGGTTCTTCGAAGCGGCGTAAACGATCGTGGTGTTGCCGCCGAGCGTGGCGTAGGCACGTCCCGACAGGACGGCTTGCGTTGCGTCCGGCTGCGTGTCGTAGACCTGCACGGTGAAGCCGTGCTTCTCGCCCATCTCCTTGGCCAGCTTCTCGTAGGGCGTGCCCTTGTTGACGGCGACGGCCTTGCCCTTGAGATCTTCCCAGCCCTTGATCGGCGCACTGCCCTTCTTGATGCCGAACTGGAAGGACGTCCAGATATAGCCCGCCGTGAACAGCATGTTCTCGGCCCGCTCCTTGGTCACCGTGGTGGGTGCGGCGATGAAATCGTAACGGCCTGCCTGCATGCCCGGGATCAAGGTCGAGAAGCTCACCGCATCGATGGTGATGTCGCGCTTCATGCGCTTGGCGGCCTCGGTGAAGAGGTCGATCTGGAAACCTTCGATCCCGCCGCCCAACTTGGGCATGGCATGCGGCGCAAAGGTGCCGTCGACGCCGGTCCTGAGCGGCGGCTTCTTGTCCTGCGCCAGTGCAGGGCCTGCGCAGACCAGCGCCACAATGGCGAGCGCGGCCAAACGGCGGTGCAACATCTCAATGACTCCCTTCGGTAGTTTCCCCGGCCGGGTAAACCTGGCCATTTTCCCCAGGCAGCGACGTTAGATCAGCCATTGTTGAATAGCAATTTAGAGGCCATGTTCGGCGGCATGTCCGAGCCGCGAACCGACCGCATCCTGGTCATCAACCCCAACTCCACCGAAGCCGTGACCAAAGGCATCGATGTCGCCATGGAACCGCTGCGCATGAAAGGCGGCCCGGCGATCGAGTGCGTCACCTTGAAGGACGGCCCGCCCGGTATCGAAAGCCAGGCGCATGTCGAGCAGGTCGTCGGCCTGATCGGCGCGACCATCAAGAAGCGCGACAACGACTGCTCGGCCTTCGTCATCGCCTGCTATT
>MKRV01000256.1:0-76654 GCA_001897995.1 Alphaproteobacteria bacterium 65-37
CAACCAGTTCGGCGGCCCCGTGAAGGTGACCATCGACGGCAAGCTCAACGCTGGCGGCATCACGGTCCGCGGCAGCGGCAGCACGGCCGACCAGCTCAAGGCCTCGATGGCGGGCGGCACGCAGCTCGGCGGGCACATCTTCGTCGGGGCCGACAAGACCCTGCAGGTATTGGGGACGGCGGCCACGGGCGTGGCAGGGGGCGCCATCGACCGCACGCTGGGCAATCTGCTGGGCGCCGTCGGGCAGAAGGGGGGTGTCGGGGCCGGCAATCTCCTCAACGCCATTGCGCTGGTCCTCAACCGCTTCGTGAACCACGACAACCCGATCGCCGGTCGCATCGATATCGCGGGGGGTGTCGTCACCGACAAGGGGCTGACGGTGCAGGGCAATCGCGCCACGGCGCAGATCGCCACCCGAACCAACCTCGGCAATTCGACGACCGACACCACGATCAATTTCATCATCGCCGAGGATCCGTCGGCGCCGTACCTGATCACAACGGCGCGAGGCTCGACCTCGTCACCGTCGCTGAACGTCGTGCGCGGCAGCGCCAAGGATCCGCCGGGCATGGCCAGCACCCTGCCGGGCGCCTCGAACATCCTGCCGGGCCAGCAGCAGGCGCCGAGCGGTCAGCCGTCGCGCTCGCCGCTCCCGAATATTCCCCTTCCCAACATCTTTGGTCGCTGAGGAGTTGACGTGCTCGATCGTCTCAAAGCCGTGCTCAAGGCGCGGTTCGGTACCGCGCCTGACCTGAACGACGCCCCCAAAGGCGTCGATGTCCTGGCCGAAATGGCCAACCGTCGGGTCGTCCGGCGTTACGCCGACAAGCCGATCGACCCGGCGCTGCTCGACACGCTCTGTGCCGTGGCACTTTCCGCCCCGTCAAAGAGCGACCTGCAGCAGGCCGACATCGTGATCGTCACCGATCCGGGGCAGCGCGAAAAGCTGCAGGCGCTGATCCCGGAGAACCCCTGGGCCAAGGCCGGACCGGCCCTGCTGGTCTTCTGCGGCAACAACCGCCGTCATCGCCTGCTGTTCGAATGGCGCGGGCGGCCCTTCGTGAACGACTATCTCGATCCGTTCTTCAATGCCGCGGTCGATGCCGGCATCGTGCTGGCGACCTTCATCGCCGCCGCCGACAGGGTCGGGCTCGGTACCTGCCCGATCAGCCAGATCCGTAACCATGCCGCGAAGGTTTCCGAGATCCTCGGCCTGCCGCAACACGTGTTTCCCGTCGCCGGGCTGGGAATTGGCTGGCCGTCCTTCGAGGGGGTGATGAGCCCACGCCTCGGCCTCGACGTGTCGATTCACCGCGACCGCTACGACGAGACGGGCCTGCGCGACAAGATCGCCGCCTACGACCGGCGGCGCAACGAGACCCAGCCCTACAAGAGCCAGCGTTTCGTCGACAGGTTCGGCGAGGACGCTGCCTATGGCTGGTCCGAAGACAAGGCTCGGCAATATTCGGTGCCTGAGCGCGCCGATTTCGGCGCATTCGTGCGCGCCAAGGGCTTCAAGCTCGACTGATATTAGCTGCGGCTTTTTTCAGCTCGGCGAGCACGTAGAGGCGCAGCGTGCTCGACAGGTTGCCGGCGTCGGTCGTGCCGCGGGCATGGTCGATTTCGGCCACCAGGGCATTCAGGGACAAGCCGCGGGCACGGGCAATCGCCGAAAGTTCAGCCCAGAAGGCATCCTCCAGCGAGATGCTGGTCCGGTGACCGTCGATGGTGACCGAGCGTTTGCGCATGGCCGGACTGTGACAGTGCTGCAACGCAGCGGCAACACGTCTCCCCGGCCGCCTTGCCGCCGTCACAGAGCGTGCGTATAAGCGCGCCCAACCAACCCCCTCCGGACAAACATTTTATGGACATCCGTAACGTCGCGATCATCGCGCACGTCGACCATGGCAAGACGACACTGGTCGACTGCCTGCTGAAGCAGAGCGGCACCTTCCGCGAGAACCAGCAGGTCGCCGAGCGCGCCATGGACTCAAACGATCTCGAGCGCGAGCGCGGGATCACCATCCTCGCCAAGGCGACGTCGGTCGTCTGGAAGGGTACGCGCATCAACATCGTCGACACGCCGGGCCACGCCGACTTCGGCGGCGAGGTCGAGCGCATCCTGTCGATGGTCGACGGCGTGGTGCTGCTGGTCGACGCCGCCGAAGGCCCGTTGCCGCAGACCAAGTTCGTGCTCGGCAAAGCCCTTCGGCTGGGCCTGCGTCCGATCGTGCTGATCAACAAGGTCGACCGCTCCGACGCCCGTGCCCATCAGGTGCATGACGAGGTGTTCGACCTCTTCTCGGCCCTCGAAGCCAACGACGAGCAGCTCGATTTCCCGACGCTGTTCGCCTCGGCCCGCCAGGGTTGGGCGGCGACGTCCCTCGAAGGCGAGCAGAAGGACATGGAGCCGCTGTTCGACCTGCTGGTGAAGCACGTGCCGCCGCCCAAGATCGACAGCGATCCGGCGTTCCGCATGCTGGTGACGACGCTCGAATCGGATCCGTTCCTTGGCCGCATCCTGACCGGTCGTATCCAGTCCGGCACGGTGAAGCCCAACACGATCCTGAAGGCGCTGAGCCGCGACGGTAAGGAACTCGAACAGACCCGCATCACCAAGGTGCTGGCGTTCCGTGGACTGGAGCGCCAGGCGCTCGACTCGGCCGAAGCGGGCGACATCGTGGCCGTTGCCGGCCTCAAGATCGCGACCGTCGCCGACACGATCGGCGACATGACTCTCGAGACGCCGTTGCCGGGCCAGCCGGTGGATCCGCCGACACTCGCCATGACCTTCTCGGTCAACGACTCGCCGCTCGCCGGCAAGGAAGGCGACAAGGTCACGACCCGCATGATCCGCGGCCGCCTGATGCGGGAGGGCGAGGGCAACGTCGCGATCCGCGTCAGCGATACCGAGAACGCCGACTCCTACGAGGTCGCCGGCCGTGGCGAACTGCAGCTCGGCGTGCTGATCGAGACCATGCGCCGCGAGGGCTTCGAACTCGCCGTTGGCCGACCGCGCGTGCTGTTCCAGACCGATCCGCAGACCGGCCAGCGGCTGGAGCCGATCGAGGAAGTGGTGATCGACGTCGACGATGCCTACACCGGCACCGTCGTCGAGCAGATTTCGCTGCGCAAGGGCGAGCTGCAGGACATGCGGCCCTCCGGCGCCGGCAAGACGCGCCTGGTCTTCTACGCCCCGTCGCGCGGCCTGATCGGCTATCACGGCGAGTTCCTGACCGACACGCGCGGTACCGGCGTGATGAACCGCATCTTCCATGAGTACGGCCCTTATCGGGGCCCGATCTCCGGTCGGCGCAACGGCGCGCTGATCGCCAATGCCGAGGGTGTTTCGGTGGCCTACGCGATGTGGAACCTCGAGGATCGCGGGCCGATGTTCATCGATCCCGGCGTGCCGGTGTATCAAGGGATGCTGATCGGCGAGCACAGCCGCGGCAACGATCTCGAGGTCAATGTCCTGAAGGGCAAGCAGCTCACCAACATCCGCGCCGCCGGCAAGGACGAGGCCGTCCGCCTCACGCCGCCGCGCAAGATGTCGCTCGAGCAGGCGATCGCCTATATCGAGGACGACGAGTTGGTCGAAGTGACGCCCAAGTCGATCCGGTTGCGCAAGCGCTTCCTCAATCCGGAGGATCGCAAGCGCGCCAAGAAGCAGGCCGCCGCGGCGGCCGAGTAAGACAACAGAGGAACAAGAGCGGAAGATGAGCGGAAGGAACGTTGATTTCGGCGACCGACTGGCAACAGCGGCCGCAGCCAGGCAGGCCTTGCTCGATAAGGCGCGAGCGAAAGCCAACGATCCGGAATTGGCGAAGCGGCAGGCGGAACGCGCCGCGATCGCCGCCGCCCGCGAAGCCCGCGAGGCCGAGCGCCGCGCCGCGAAGAAGGCTGAAGAGGAGCGGATCGCCGCCGAGCGCGAAGCGGCGCGGGCTGCGGCGCTGGCTGCAGAAGAGGCAGCGCGGGCCGAAGCTGAGGCCAAGCGACAGGCGGCCAAGCCCCAGCTCACCGAGGCCGAGAAGAAGGCCGCGCGCGACGCCCGTTACGCTGCCCGCAAGGCCCGCAAGAAGAGGTAAGCGCTTATCCGTCCTCTCCCGCTACAGCGGCTTGGTTACAAGCCGCTGTAGCGGGAGAGGAAGGGGCCCCATGCGAAGCATGGGGGAGGTGAGGGCGTAAGCGACCGAGACGGCGCTTGCGTCGAGAGCCCCCCCCTCACCCGGCCTCTCCCCCGAAACGGGGGAGAGCAGAATGAAAGAACAGGCTGCTCTACAGCGTTCCGCCGGTCAGCGAGGCGCGCTGGCTGATCTCGATGTGATTGCCGTCGGGATCGCAGACGAAGGCGTACCGCACCGTATCGCCCAGCACCCGAGGTTCGCCACCCGACGCGCCGCCGCGCGCCAGGATGCCGTCATACTCGGCAAGGCAGTCCCAGACCTGGACCGTCATGTAGCGATAGCCCGGCCCCCGCCACTGGCCGATGCTGGGCTCGACCCTGCCGCGCTCGGCGACCACGACCAGGGAATCGCCGCAGCGGTAGCGGCCCTCGCCCATGCGCTCGAACTGCATGGCGTGCGTCCAGAAGCGGTCGTGCTCGGCGGGGTCGTTGACCCTGAGCAGGATCGCGATGCCCTCGACGCCCCCGAAGCCCCTGGGGACCAGGGCGACCTTGTTGCCGTCGGGATCCGCCAGGTTCTGCGGAGCGGCGAGCCCGTCGCGGGCGATCTCCAGGCCGACGATGCCGGAGGGCGGCACGTCGGGCAGCGGCCCGCGGGCGTGGTTCATCTTCAGGATGGAGCCGTTCATGTGGTGGCGGTGCTGCTGCATGCCGCCGCCCAGCTTGCCCATATGGTCGTAGGGCAGGCCGACGGTCTGCTGCCAGAAGGCGAGCTGACCGTCGCGGTCGTTCGAGAAAAGCCCGATATCGAGATGCTGCTTGGCGAGGTTCATGCGCCAAGCATAACGCCTAAAGCTTTAGTTCGCTGAAGAAGTCGTTGCCCTTGTCATCGGTGACGATGAAGGCCGGGAAGTTCTCGACCTGGATGCGCCAGATCGCTTCCATGCCGAGCTCGGGATACTCCAGCACCTCGACCTTCCTGATGCAGTTCTTGGCGAGGATCGCGGCCGGTCCACCGATCGAGCCGAGATAGAAGCCCCGGTGCTTCTTGCAGGCGTCGACGACCTGCTTGCTGCGATTGCCCTTGGCCAGCATCACCATCGAGCCGCCATTGGCCTGCATCAGGTCGACGTAGGAATCCATGCGGCCGGCGGTGGTCGGGCCGAACGAGCCGGAAGCCATGCCTTCGGGCGTCTTGGCGGGACCCGCGTAGTAGACCGGGAACTGCTTGAAGTAGTCGGGCAGGCCCTCGCCGCGGTCGAGTCGCTCCTTGAGCTTGGCGTGTGCCGAATCGCGGGCGACGATCAGCGTCCCGGTCAGGTTGACGCGCGTCTTCACCGGGTGCTGCGTCAGCACCGAGAGCGTGTGCGCCATGCCCTTGTTGAGGTCGACCGACACGACGTTGCCGGAGAGTTGCTGCGGCTCGACCTCGGGCAGGAAATGGGCCGGATTGGTCTCGAGCTGCTCGAGAAAGACGCCGTCCCTGGTGATCTTGCCCATCGCCTGGCGATCGGCCGAGCAGGAGACGCCGATGCCGATCGGCACCGAGGCGCCGTGGCGGGCGATGCGGATCACGCGCACGTCGTGGCAGAAATACTTGCCGCCGAACTGGGCGCCGATGCCCATCTGGCGCGTCAGCTCCAGCACCTTCTGCTCCATCTCGCGGTCCCGGATGGCCACGCCTTTGTTGTTGCCCTCGCTCGGCAGGTCGTCGAGGTAGCGCGTCGAGGCGAGCTTCACCGTCTTGAGGTTCATCTCGGCCGAGGTGCCGCCGACCACGATGGCAAGGTGGTAGGGCGGGCAGGCCGCAGTGCCGAGCGTGCGGATCTGGGTGTCGAGGAACTTCAGCAGCGAGGCCTCGTTCAGCACCGCCGGCGTCTGCTGGTGCAGGTAGCTCTTGTTGGCCGAGCCGCCGCCCTTGGCGATGAACAGGAATTTGTAGGCATCGCCATCGGTCGCATAGATGTCGATCTGGGCCGGCAGGTTGGTGCCGGTCTGCACTTCCTTGAACATCGAGATCGGCGAGACCTGGCTGTAGCGCAGGTTGGTCTCGGTATAGGTCTTGAAGACGCCCTTGGAGATTGCCGCCTCGTCGCCGCCGCCGGTCCACACCGACTGACCCTTCTTGCCCATGACGATGGCGGTGCCGGTGTCCTGGCACATCGGCAGCACGCCGCCGGCCGAGATGTTGGCGTTTTTCAGGAGCTCGAGCGCCACGTACTTGTCATTGGGCGAGGCCTCGGCATCGTCGAGGATGTTGCGCAGCTGCTGGAGATGGCCCGGTCGCAGGAGGTGGGAAATATCGTGGAAGGCCGCCGCCGTGAGCGTGGTGAGCGCCTCGGGATCGACCGTCAGCACGTCGCGGCCGTTGAATTTGGCGGTACCGACGAAGTCCGAGGTGAGCTTGCGGTAAGGAGTGGTGTCCTCGTGGCTCGGGAACATCTCCTGGAACTGGAATTCGGGCATGGCACTCTCCTGGCGACCCTCTCGGGGCGCGCATTCCCTGCCGCAGCCGGGGCGCGGCGTCTAGAGCCTTTTGCGCGCGGGCAGACCCCGCCGAACGCCGGCTCTGCGGGCTACTTCTTTCGGAAGCTGTCGAGCTTGACGACCTTGGAGGCAGCATCCTCGGGCTTGGCGGCGGTCTCGGCCGTCGCCGCGCCGGTTTCCGCCTTCGCCTCCTGATCGGCCGCAGCGGCCGGCTGCGGATGCTTGTCCGGCACTGGCAGCGAGGTCGGCGCAGCAGCTTCCGGCTTGTCGCCGGCTGCCTTGTCGCCCCGGTCGAACTGCAGGCCGAAGCGCACCGAGGGATCGACGAACGCCGAGAGCGCCGCGAACGGCACTTTTATGCGTTCCTGCTGCTTGTTGAAGCTCACGGTCACCTCGAAGGAGGTGTCGCCGATGATCAGATCCCAATACTGATGCTGCAGTACGATCGTCATTTCTTCCGGGTATTTGGCGCGCAAATACTCGGGCAGCTCCACGCCGGGATCGGTGCTGCGGAAGCTGATGTAGAAGTGGTGCGAACCGGGCAAGCCCTTCTCTGCCACTTGCGTCAGCACGCGGCGCACGACGCTGCGCAGCGCATCGTCGACGAGAGCGTCGTAGTGAAAGCGATCGTTCATGGCCTGTCGGAAGATTTCGGAAAAAGCATCGGCCCGCATCGCGGGAGAGTCAACGATGCCAATAGCGGGCAAATGAGGAGAAGGAAAGTGGGGGGCTTCTGTTGCCCGGTGCCCCCCGAACCGCGCTTACGTCCGCTGTTTAGGCGGCAGCAGCGAGTGTAACGGTGTTATCGTTAGCACTTGTGAATGGCCCGTCACGGCGGAACCATACCGAGCAAAAACCGCGCCTTTACCACGCTCGTCGATCCTGGTTCGCCCCCATTGGCTCCGCCCGGCGGGTAACCCCGACGGAGGGAGGAGAATGGTGGAGGCGCCGGGTACTGCCCCCGGGTCCGAAACGCTTATTCCACGCGGCGTTTATCGCCATAGTCGGTTACCCGACAGGCTCTATATAAGCGCTTCCGTCGACTTTTTGAAGGCGTGCCGCGGGGCCCCCGATTTTCCCCATGGTGACCTTGCCCGGCGGCTCATAGAGTCCGCGGCCAACGTAGGACAACGAACAATGCCCCTCTCCACCGACCAACAGGCCGAGATCGACCAGGCCCGGGCCGGCGCCCAGTCGACCCTGCGGCCGATCGCGCCGGCCCTGGAGGATATCCTCTACCAGGCGCTGCCGGTGCTCGATCACGGCTTCGTCCGCGTCGTCGACTACATGGGTGACGACGCCGCCGTCGTGCAGGCCGCGCGCGTGAGCTACGGGCGGGGCACCAAGAAGGTCAGCGAGGATCGCGGGCTGATCAACTATCTCATGCGGCACCGCCACACGACGCCATTCGAGATGTGCGAGATCAAGTACCACGTGAAGCTGCCGATCTTCGTGGCCCGGCAGTGGATCCGCCACCGCACCGCCAACGTGAACGAGTATTCGGCGCGCTATTCGATCCTCGACAACGAATTCTACATTCCCAGGCCCGAGCATCTCGCGGCACAGAGCCAGCAGAACCGGCAGGGCCGCGACGCCGTGCTGGTCGGCCAGGAGGCGGAGCGCGTCTTCTCGCTCCTGAAGAAGGACGCCGAGCTGGTCTACCAGCACTACATGGAGATGCTGAACGAGGGCGAAACCGGCGAGCCGCTCGATGCGGAACGGTCCGGCCTGGCGCGCGAGCTTGCGCGCATGAACCTGTCGCTCGGCTTCTATACCCAGTGGTACTGGAAGACGAACCTGCACAATCTCATGCATTTCCTGTCGCTGCGCGCCGATGCGCATGCGCAGTACGAGATCCGCGTCTATGCCGAAGCCATGCTCGACACGCTGAAGCGCTGGTGCCCGATCAGCCACGACGCCTTCATGGAATACCGCATGGGCGGCGCGCATCTGTCCCGGACGGGACTTGCGATCGTCAAACGCCTGTTGGCGGGCGAGGCGGTCGACCAGAAGTCGAGCGGCATGAGCGCGCGCGAATGGCGCGAGCTGATGGCCGCGCTCGGCCGGTCCTGACGGCGGGCGGGCGATGGCGACACCGATCCGCGATCCCGGCCGGTTGCGGCTGCTGCGCGAGCGGGCGCGCGACGACGAGGCGATCGAGGCAATGAACGAGGCGGCCTTCGGGCCGGACCGCCAGCACAAGACGGTCTATCGCCTGCGCGAAGGCGTGAAGCCGATCAAGGAGCTCTGTTTCGTCGCCATTGACCAGAAGGGTCGCATGGTGGCCTCGATCCGCAACTGGCCGATCCTGATCAACGAGCGCTGGCCGGCGGTGCTGCTGGGCCCGCTCGCCATCGCGCCGGAGTTGCGCGGGCTGGGCTACGGCAAGGCCCTGATGTGGCATTCGATGGCGCAGTCGCGCATGCTGGGCCACAGCCGCATCATCCTGGTCGGCGATCCCGAGTACTACAATCAGTTCGGCTTTCGCCGCGATCTCGCCCTCAACATCCAGCTGCCCGGCTGGGTCGAGGAACGCCGCTTCCTCGCCCTCGAGCTGGTCGCGGGCGCCATGATCGGCGTGCACGGCATGATCGGTCCCTGGCAGCCCGCCCGGCGCGCGGGCGGCAAGCGGAAGAAATAGTTTCTTTGGATCGCGGGCCTCCCGGCCCGCCTCATGATCACGAGCGGGCTCCGCGCGGGGTAACCCCCGCGCTTTGAGGCCCGCGGTCCCAGCCTACTGCACCACGATCCGCGGCGCGGCGCGGGGGCCGCGCTGGTTGGCGGTGAGCTGCTTCCAGACGCGGCCGGCGATGTTCTTGTAGACCTGCGCGTGGGCGCTTTGGGGCTGAGCCACGACGATGGGATGGCCGCTGTCGGACGTCGTGCGGATATCGAGATGCAGCGGCACTTCGCCGAGGAAGGGCACGCCGAGCTTGTCGGCCTCCTCGCGGGCGCCGCCATGGCCGAAGATCTCCGACCGCTCGCCGCACTTGGGGCAGAGGAAGTAGCTCATGTTCTCGACGATGCCGAGCACCGGCACCGCGACCTTGCGGAACATGTTGAGGCCTTTGCGGGCGTCGACCAGCGCGATGTCCTGTGGCGTGGACACGATGACGGCGCCGGCCAGCGCCACGCGCTGCGCCAGGGTGAGCTGGGCATCGCCGGTGCCGGGCGGCATGTCGACCACCAGCACGTCGAGATCGCCCCACTGTACGTCGCGCAGCATCTGCTCCAGCGCGCTCGACACCATCGGGCCGCGCCAGATCATCGGCGTATCCTCGGCGACGATGTAGCCGATCGACATGGTCTTGATTCCGTAGCGCTCGATCGGCTTCAACTGCTTGCCATCGATCGACTCGGGCTTCTCCTTGACGTCGAGCATGCGCGGCATCGAGGGGCCGTAGATGTCGGCGTCGAGCAGGCCGGTCGAGACGCCGTTGGCGGCGAGCCCCAGGGCAAGGTTGACCGCCGTCGTCGACTTGCCGACGCCGCCCTTGCCCGAGGCGACGGCGATGATGTGCTTCACGCCCGGCACCTCGATGCGGCCGCCACCGCCGGTGGTCTTGCTGCCGGGGGCATGCGAATGACCGCGCGCCTGGCCGCCGCCGCCCGGTGCGGGCGGTGGTGCTGGAGCGGCCCGTTCGGAGGTCATCACGGCCGTCGCCGACAGGACGCCGGGCATGGCGCGGACGGCCTGTTCGCAGGCCTGGCGCAGGGGTTCCAGTGCCGTGCCGCGGGACGGATCGACATCGAGCGTGACGGCGACGTGACCGCCGCGTGTGGCGATGCCACCCACCATGCCGAGCGCCGTCACACTGCGGCCGGTTGCCGGATCTATGACGGTGTCGAGAACCTCACGGACCGCCGATTCACTTATTTCCGACATGATCCGATGCTTCCGCTAGCGGGCAATTTTGTGTCGCCGCTTGATTGATGGGCACTCGGCGTCACATATATGCAGCGCGGCGTGAAATCAAAAGCGACAATGCGCCGAAGTGAGGCAATGAGAGCGGCCCTGAGGTGAACATGGCGTGGAATAACAACGGCGGCGGCGGCGGCGGTCCTTGGGGCGGCGGCGGCGGCGGCGGTGGTGGCGGTCCCTGGGGCGGCGGCAGTGGCGGCGGCGGCGGTGGTAATCGCGGCGGCGGCGGTGGCGGTCCCTTCGGGTCGCGGCGGCCACCCGATATGGAAGACGTCATCCGCAAAGGCCAGGAGCGTCTCAAGAATCTGATCCCCGGCGGCTTCGGCTCGTTCAAGGGGATCCTGCTGGTCGTCGTGGCGGCGGTGGCGGTCTGGCTGGCGACCGGCTTCTTCCGGGTGCAGCCCAACCAGCAGGCCATCCAGCTCGTGTTCGGCAAGCCCTACGGCAAGCCGGTCGAGCCTGGCCTGCACTACAACCTGCCGAGCCCGATCGGCAACGTCGTCGTGGTCAATGTGCAGGACCAGCGCCGCACCGTGATCGGCTCGCGCGGCAATCAGGTCAGCGCTCCGTACAATCGCGGCCCGCGTCCGACATCGACGGAAAACCTGATGCTGACCGGCGACGAGAACATCGTCGACATCGAGTTCGCCGTCCTCTGGCAGATCAAGGACGTCTTCAAGTACGCCTTCGACGTGCGCAATCCCGAAGAGAACGTTCGCGCCGGCGCCGAGGCGGCGATGCGCGAGGTCATCGGCAAGTCGAACCTGCAGTTCGCCCAGACCGAGGGACGCAGCCGCATCGAACAGGACACCAAGGACCTGCTGCAGCGCATGCTCGACGAGTACGGGCTGGGTGCGCGCATCTCGCAGATCCAGCTTCTGCGCGTCGACCCGCCGCAGGAAGTGATCGCGGCCTTCCGCGACGTCCAGGCGGCGCGCGCCGACAAGGAGAGGCTGATCAACGAAGGCAATACCTACCGCAACCAGCAACTGCCGCGCGCCAAGGGTGAGGCGGAATCGATCGTGCAGCGCGCCGAGGCCTACAAGGCCGAGATCGTCGCCCGCGCCAGCGGTGACGCCCAGCGCTTCACGCAGGTCTACGAGCAGTACGCCAAGGCCAAGGACATCACCACCGAGCGCCTCTACCTCGACACGATGGAAGAGGTGCTGCGCAACGTGAACAAGGTGCTGGTCGATAAGAACACCTCGGGGACGGGCGGCGTGCTGCCCTACCTGCCACTGCCCGAGCTGCGGTCGGGCCAGCCGGCCGCCCCGTCCGGAAGCGGCTCCAGGCCGCCGCAACAGCCGCTGCCGGGAGCCACGCGATGAGCAACCGTTCGATCATCGCGCTGATCGCGCTCGCCATCGTGGCGTTCCTCGCGACCCAGACCTTCTATACGGTCGACCCGACCAAGCAGGTTCTGGTGCGCCAGTTCGGCGCCATCGTCGGCGATCCCAAGATCGATCCCGGCCTCTACGCCAAGATCCCGCTGGTGCAGGACATCCAACGCATCGACCGCCGCCTGCTCGACTACGAAGCCGAGGAGTTCGAGGTCATCGCCGGCGACCAGAAGCGCCTCGTGGTCGATGCCTATGCCCGCTACAAGATCACGGCGGCCAAGCTCTACGCCCAGACGGTGCCGGGCGGCGAAGCGGCCCTGCGCGGCCTGCTCGACTCGCTGATCAACTCCGAGATCCGCGGCGTTCTGTCCTCGGTGCCGCTGCATGCGGTGCTGACCGACCAGCGCGCCAACCTGATGGACGAGATCACACGGCGCGTGAACTCCAAGACCAAGGAGCTGGGCGTCGAGACGGTCGATGTCCGCATCAAGCGTGCGGACCTGCCGCAGGCCAATTCGCAGTCGGTCTACAATCGTATGAAGACCGACCGCGAACGGGAAGCCGGCCAGCTGCGCGCCGAGGGCGACGAGGAGAATGCCCGCATCAAGGCAACGGCCGACCGCGAGGTCGCCGTCATCAAGGCGGAAGCCGGCCTCAAGGGCCAGATCCTGAAGGGCGAGGCCGATGCCGACGCCACCCGGATCTACGCCCAGGCCTTCGAGAAGGATAAGGACTTCTACGCCTTCTATCGGCGTATGGAGGCCTACAAGCAGGCGTTCGGCTCAGGCGGCTCGACCATGCTGCTGAGCCCGGACAGCGACTTCTTCCGCTACTTCAACGACCCGGCCGGCCCGGCGGCGCCCCGGAAGTAGCACCGCCAGAGAGCGTACCGAACGAGCGTACCGAACCGGCGGCTGTGGCAGTCCTGCCACGCCGCCGGTTCTTTTTGGGAAAAGCCCGAAAATCACAGAAAGTACCGGCAAGATAACGGCCTCTTTATTTGCGCCACAATCTGCCGACATGTAGAGAGTCACTCTAACGCGCGGCGCCGGCCGTTACCGACCGTTTGGCCTGAGCGCCGTTGGAGGTCGGACGTGATTCTGGCTGATTCTCATCATTTTCTTCGAGGGGCCGTCCTGACGGCCGTCGCAGCTTTCGGCCTCTTGGCGGCAGAGCCCGTCCTGGCGCGCCAACCCAATCAACCCAATGAGAGCTTTGCCGACCTGGTCGACAAGCTGATGCCGACCGTCGTCAACATAACGACGACGCAAAGCATGCCCCAGCAGGGGTCTCGGCTGCGCGACATGCCGCAGCTGCCGCCCGGCTCGCCGTTCGAGGAGCTCTTCAAGGAGTTCTTCGACCGCCGCGGTGGCGAGGAGCAGCAGAAGCGGCGCGGCACGTCGCTCGGATCGGGTTTCGTGGTCGATGGCGATGGCTACATCGTCACCAACAACCACGTGATCCAGGGCGCTGAGGACATCACCGTCGTCTTCAAGGATGACACCCAGCTCAAGGCCAAGCTGATCGGCTCCGACAGCCGCATCGACGTCGCCCTGCTCAAGGTCGAGCCGCCCAACAAGAAGCCGCTGCCGGCGGTGAAGTGGGGCGATTCCGACAAGGAGCGGGTGGGTGACTGGGTGATTGCCATCGGCAACCCGTTCGGCCTCGGCCATTCGGTGACGGCCGGCATCATCTCGGCACGCGGCCGCTCGCTGAACGATTCGCTCGACGACTACCTGCAGACCGACGCCGCCATCAACAAGGGCAACTCGGGCGGTCCGCTGTTCAACCAGGACGGCGAGGTCATCGGCGTCAATACGGCGATCTACTCGCCGTCGGGCACCAACGCAGGCCTCGCCTTCTCGATCCCGTCCAACCTCGTGAAGCAGGTCGCCGACCAGCTGCGCGAGTTCGGCCGGGTGAAGCGCGGCTGGATCGGCGTCAGCTACCAGAGCGTCACCGACGACATCGCCGACTCGTTCGGCCTCGACCGTGCCCGCGGCGTGCTGGTGGCCAATGTCACGACCGACAGCCCGGCCGCCAAGGCGGGGCTCAAGCGCAACGACATCATCATCTCCTTCGGCGGCCAGGACGTGCTCGACCTGCGGCGCTTCCCGCGCGTGGTCGCCAACTCCCGGGTCGGCAGCACCGTCGACGTCGTGGTCTGGCGCGGGGCCAAGGAAGTGCCGCTGAAGCTGCGCATCGGTGAGCAGGAGGAGGCGGACAAGCAGAACGCCTCGGCCCAGGGCAATTCCAAGAAACAGGCCGAGCCCGATCAGCAGATCACCTCGACCATCGAGCAGCTCGGCCTCACCCTGCAGAAGGTCACCGATCAGCTGCGCGAGCGCTATGGCCTCAGCGACCAGGTCAAGGGCGTGGTCATCACCAAGGTGGCGGCCAACAGCCCGGCCGCCGAGAAGCAGCTGCAGGCCGGCGACGTCATCCTCGAGGTCGACCAGAAGCCGGTCACGACGCCGCAGGAAGTCACCGACCTCGTGACCAAGCTGCAGCAGCAGAAGAAGCGCTCGGTCCTGCTGTTCGTCGAACGCCAGGGCGACCCGCGCTTCGCCGCGCTCCGGCTGACGAAGTAGCGTCGCGACTTTCAGGAAAGAAAAAGGGCCCTGCTCTCGCGAGCAGGGCCCTTTCCTTTGACTATTCCGTAAGGCGTCAGACCTTCACGACCAGCTTGCCGAAATTTTCACCCTTGAGGAGCCCCATGAAGGCCTGCGGGGCGTTGGCCAGGCCGTCGATCACGGTTTCCCGGGCCTTCAGCTTGCCCTGCTTCAGCAGGCCGCCGACCTCGTTCACGAAATCGCCCATCAGGGCGACATGGTCGGAGATGATGAAGCCCTGCAGGTTCAGGCGGCGCTGCACGATCGTGAACATCTTGGTCGGGCCGGCGATCGGCTCCTTGTCCTGATATTCCGAGATGGCGCCGCAGAAGGCGATGCGGCCGAAGTCGTTCATCCGCGCGAACACGGCGTGGAAGATCCTGCCGCCGGCATTCTCGAAGTCGGCGTCGATGCCCTTGGGGCAGAGCTTGTCGAGCACCGCGCCGTAGTCGCGCTCGGTCCGGTGATTGAAGCAGGCGTCGTAGCCGGCCTCGCGCACCGCCCATTGGCACTTCTCCTCGTCGCCGGCGCAGCCCACGACCGTGGCACCGGCCAGCTTGGCGAGCTGGCCTGCCACCTGGCCTACCGCGCCGGTCGCGGCCGAAACGAACACGGTCTCGCCCGCCTTGGGCTTGCAGATATGCTTGATGCCGTACCAGGCGGTGAAGCTCGGCATGCCCAGCACGCCGAGATGGGCGGAGAGCGGCACGCCCGTCGCGTCGATCTTGCGCAGGCCCCGGCCGTCGTGAAGCGTGTGCGTCGCCCAGTTCAGCAGGCCGTTCACGATATCGCCCTTGGCGAAGCGCGGGTTCCTGGTCTCCACCACCTCGCCGACGGCGCCGCCGGTCAGCGGCTTGCCGAGCTCGAAGGCCGGCACGTAGGAATTGAGCTCGGTCATGCGCGGCCGCATGTAGGGATCGAGCGACAGGAACAGCGTGCGCACCAAGATCTGGCCGTCGGCCAGGACCGGGGAGGCGGCTGTCTCGGCGCGGAAGCAGTCGGCCGTGACATCGCCCTCCGGGCGCTTGGCCAGCACGATCTGTCGGATCTCGGTCATGGATCTTTCCTTTCTTCGAAGTCGCTGCGGCGATAGCCCTGCAGGTAGAGCAGCGCCGTAAGGTCGCCGTGGCCGATGCGGGCCGCCACCTGGGCGGCAACCGTGGGCTTGGCATGGAAGGCGACGCCAAGTCCGGCAGCCTGCAGCATCGGCAGGTCGTTGGCGCCGTCGCCGACCGTGATGGCGTCGGCCGCCGTGAGGCCGCGTTCGCCGGCCAGCCGCTGCAGGGCGGCGAGCTTCGCCTCCTTGCCGAGGATCGGCGGTTCGACCGTTCCGGAGAGCGTCTTGCCGTCGTGCACGAGGACGTTGGCGGCATCGAAATCGAAACCGAGCGTGCGGCGGACCATCGCGGTGAAGTAGGTGAAGCCGCCCGAGACCAGGGCGCAATGGGCGCCGTGCTTCTTCATGGTGGCAATCAGCGTGGCGCCGCCCGGCATGTAGCGGATTCGGGTCGCCGCCTCGTCGAGCTTCGCCACCGAGAGGCCCCTCAGCAGGCCGACGCGCTCGGTCAAGGCGCCGGCGAAGTCGATCTCGCCGTTCATCGCTCGGGCGGTGATGCCGGCGATCTTCTCGCGCAGGCCCAGGAAGTCGGCCAGCTCGTCCAGCATCTCGTTGTGGATCATGGTCGATTCCATGTCGGCCACCAGCAGCCTCTTGCGCCGGCCGCCGGACGGCAGGGCCACGGCGTCGGCGCCTGCCAGATCGACCGGCGCAGTCGGTCCGTCGAACGGCAGGTCGCAGGCAATGCCGGGCGCCAGCCAGTCAGGGGCGCCGACTGTGGCGCCGCCAGCGCGAAGAGTGTCGGTCGCGGAAGCGACAAGGGCGTCGTTCAACGCCGGACGGGTGGGATCGGAGATCAGGACCAGGACGTTTTTCACGCCCTCGGCTCTAGCGGCGGGGTCGCGGATTTGCAATCTGTGCGCCCGTTCCAGGATTGCCAGGGTCATGAACGGTCGGCCAAGGGATCTCGTCATCGTCGTCACCGGACCGACGGCCAGCGGCAAGTCGGCGCTGGCGCTGGCCCTTGCCGAGCGTCGCGACGGCACGGTGATCAATGCCGACGCCATGCAGACCTACGATGCCTTTCCGATCCTGACGGCGCAGCCCAGCGCTGACGAACGGGCACGCGTGCCGCACACCCTGTACGGCGTCCTGCCGTTGGCCGAGACGCTCACCGCCGCACGCTGGCGCGATTTGGCCGCGGCCGAAATCGCGCGCGTCCACGGCGCCGGTGGCGTGGCGATCCTGTGCGGCGGCTCGGGCCTCTATCTCCGCACCTTGATGCAGGGCATTGCCGCTATTCCCGATGCGCCCGCCGAACTGCGCCGGCAGGCCAACGACGACTGGCAACAGATGGGTGCCGATGCGTTTCGGGCCCGGCTCGCCGAAAAGGATCCGACGATCGTGGCGCGCCTCAAGCCGGGCGACCGGCAGCGGCATGTGCGGGCTTGGGAGGTGTGGCAGGCGACCGGCCGCCCGCTCAGCGCCTGGCAGGAAGGCGAGGGGAGGCCGGCGCCCTGGCGGTTCGTGCGCCTGCTGCTCGCGCCGGAGCGCGGCTGGCTGCGGGCACGGATCGAACGGCGGTTCGACGCGATGCTGGAAAACGGCGTGCTGGCCGAAGTGCGGACCGTGTTCGATCGCCAGCCCGATCCCGCCTGGCCCGGCCTTAAGGCGCACGGTGCACCCGAGCTCTTTCGCCACTTCCGAGGCGAGTTGTCGCTGGCCGAGGCACGCCAGATCGGTATCGACCATACCCGCCAATATGCCAAACGCCAGATGACGTGGTTCCGGCATCAAATAATACCAGATCTGGTGCTCGATCCTGAGGTCGACGGAAATTTGAGCGCCGCTGAGAAATTTTTGGACAATTCTGGGGTCTGAAACTTTACGTTTCGTGCATTTCGAGTTGACCCCCTCCGGCTCGGCCTCTATCTTCCGCCGCGCCGCAAAACGCCCCGTTTTGCGGCATATTTGTCATAGGGAGACCGCTGCCATGAAGCCCGAGGAGTCCGCCACGACCGGCGCCGATCTGTTGGTGAAAGCCTTGATCGACGAGGAAGTCGAGGTCGTCTTCGGCTATCCCGGCGGCGCTGTCCTTCCGATCTACGATTCGATCTTCAAGCAGAACCGGCTGCGCCACATCCTGGTGCGCCACGAGCAGGCGGCCGTGCACGCTGCCGAGGGTTATGCGCGGTCGACCGGCAAGGTCGGCGTGGTGTTGGTGACCTCCGGCCCCGGCGCCACCAATGCCGTGACCGGCCTCACCGACGCGCTGATGGATTCGATCCCGATCGTCTGCCTCACCGGCCAGGTGCCGACCCACCTGATCGGCAATGACGCCTTCCAGGAAGCGGACACGACCGGCATCACGCGGCCCTGCACCAAGCACAATTACCTGGTGAAGGCGGTGGGCGACCTTGCCCGCACCGTCCACGAGGCCTTCTACGTGGCGCGCTCCGGCCGTCCCGGGCCGATCGTGATCGACCTGCCCAAGGACGTGCTGATGAACAAGCACGACTACGAGGCGCCGAAGAAGCCGGTGCAGCACAAGAGCTATCGTCCGCAGACCAAGCCCGATCCGAAGAAGATCGAGCAGGCGGTCGAGATGATCGCACGCGCCAAGCGGCCGATCTTCTATGCCGGCGGCGGCATCATCAATTCCGGGCCCAAGGCCTCGAAGCTGCTGACGCAGTTCGTCCACATGACGGGCTATCCCATCACCAACACGCTGATGGGCCTGGGCGCCTTCCCGGCATCCGACAAGCAGTTCCTCGGCATGCTGGGCATGCACGGCACCTACGAAGCCAATCTGGCGATGCACGGCTGCGACGTGATGATCAACATCGGCGCGCGCTTCGACGATCGCATCACCGGCAATCTCAGCAAGTTCTCGCCGGGCTCGAAGAAGATCCATGTCGACATCGATCCCAGCTCGATCAACAAGAACGTGCGCGTCGATCTGCCCATCGTGGGCGATGCCACGCTGGTCCTCGAGGAGATGATCAAGGTCTGGAAGGCCAAGCAGCCGAAGACCGACCAGAAGGCACTGAAGGCCTGGTGGGCCGAGATCGAGACGTGGCGCGCCCGCAACTGCCTCGCCTACAAGTCCGAGAAGGGCACGATCAAGCCGCAATACGCGCTCGAGCGGCTCTATCACCACATCAAGGACAAGGACCACTACATCACGACGGAGGTGGGCCAGCACCAGATGTGGGCGGCGCAGTTCCTGAAGTTCGAGCAGCCCAACCGCTGGATGACGTCGGGCGGGCTCGGCACCATGGGCTACGGCTTCCCGGCTGCCATGGGCGTGCAGATCGCCCATCCCGACGCGCTCGTCATCGACGTGGCGGGCGAGGCTTCGATCCTGATGAACATCCAGGAGCTCTCGACGGTGGCGCAGTATCGCCTGCCGGTGAAGATCTTCATCCTCAACAACCAGTACATGGGCATGGTCCGCCAGTGGCAGGAGCTGCTGCACGGCAGCCGCTACTCCGAGAGCTACATGGAATCGCTGCCCGATTTCGTGAAGCTCGCCGAGGCGTTCGGTGCCAAGGGCCTGCGCTGTCACGAGCCCGAGAAGCTCGACGACACGATCAAGGAGATGATCGCGCTGAAGCATCCCGTCGTGGTCGACGTCATCGTCGACCAGAAGGAGAACTGCTTCCCGATGATCCCCTCGGGCGCGGCGCACAACGACATGCTGCTGGGGCCCGACGACAAGGCGCAGAAGCCGGTGTCGGAAGAAGGCATGGTGCTGGTGTAGTCATGCAGGAACTTGCCTCCAGCCACACCATCTCCGTCCTGGTCGACAACGAGCCCGGCATCCTGGCACGCGTGGTCGGCCTGTTCTCGGGCCGCGGCTACAACATCGAGAGCCTGACCGTGGCGCAGACCGACGCCAAGGCGAACCTCTCGCGCATCACCATCGTCACCAGCGGCACGCCGATGGTGATCGAGCAGATCAAGGCGCAGCTCGACCGGCTGGTGCCGGTCCATCGCGTGCGCGACCTCACCGTCGAGGGACCGCACATCGAGCGCGAGCTGGCGCTGGTCAAGGTCAAGGGCACCGGCGACAAGCGCGTCGAGGCGCTGCGGCTCGCCGACGTGTTCCGCGCCAAGGTGATCGATGCCAAAACCGACTCGTTCGTCTTCGAGGTCACCGGCAACTCCGACAAGGTGCAGACCTTCGTCGGCCTCATGGAGACGCTCGGTCTGGTCGAGATCGGCCGCACCGGCATCGTCGCCATGTCGCGCGGCGCCGAGCAGCTCTAATGGAATACGTCGCGGCCCTCGCCGGCCTCGCGGTGGTCCATCTGCTGGCCGTCGCGAGCCCGGGGCCGTCGACGGTTCTCGTGATACAGACGTCAGCCGTGTCCGGCCGACGGGCGGGCCTGCTGGCGGCCTTCGCCATGATGCTGGGGGCGCTGGTCTGGGCGGCGGCGGCGCTCTACGGCCTGCAGATCCTGTTCGCACGCTTCGAATGGCTCTACGTCGCCTTTCGCATCGCCGGCGGGCTCTACCTGCTCTATCTCGCCTATTTGCTGCTGCGCCATGCCGGCGCGCCGCTGCCCGAGGCCGATCCGGCGATGACCCAGTCCGGCACCTGGCAGGGCTTCACCAAGGCGTTGCTGCTGCAGCTCAGCAATCCCAAGGTCATGGTCTTCATGGGCAGCATCTTCATTTCGCTGCTGCCCGCCCAGACCCCGGCCTGGGTGGACGCGACGGTGCTCGCCATCGTGGCGCTGAACGAATTCTCCTGGTTCGCCCTGCTGGCGCTGCTGTTCTCCGGCAAGACGGCCCGCGCCTTCTATCGCCGCACCAAGGTCTGGATCGACCGCCTGATGGGCGGCGTGCTGGGCGTTCTCGGATTGCGTCTGGTGCTGGCCAGCCGCTAGCCTCTCGGCCGTGAGCGATGCAGCACCGTCGGCCCGGCGAACCACTTTCTACGAGGAACTGACCCGGCGACGGCGTGCCGGCTGGATCGCCGCCGTCGTCTGCGCCCTGATCGCCGCCGGCGTCGGCCTGGTGCTGAGCACCATCGTGACGCCCCTGGTGCTGCTGATCCTGGGCGGCCTGCTGAAGCTTGTCGGAGGTTTCGGCGTGGCGACGATCCAGGCCTTCGTGGCCGGCCAGATCGCCAACTTCGATCACCTCTCGGCCGTGCTCGATCGCGTGCAGGGGCTGGGTGATCTCGGCCTGCTGGTCGGGCCTTTGCTGCGCTTCGCACCCGTTGCCGTGCCGGCCTTGATCACCGCCTTGCTGGTCTGGCTCTGGCTGCGCGCCCTGTTCGGCCGTGTCGGCAGCGACGCCTTCGTGGCACGGCTCGGCGCCCGGCCGGCGCGCCCCGACGATTTCGAGGAGCGCCAGCTTGCCAACATCGTCGAAGAGGTAGCGATCGGCGCCGGCGCCCCGGTGCCGCAGCTCTTTCTGATCGACTCAGCCCAGGTCAATGCGGCGGCGCTGGGGACGTCGCACCGCAATGGCGTGCTCCTGTTCACCCGCGGCCTGCTGGAAACGCTCGATCGCAGCGAGACGGAGGCCGTTGCCGCCCGATTGATCTCGACCATCGGTGCGGGTGACCTGCGGGCGGCCGCCGGCATCACCGCCGTTCTGCGGACCCTGGGCTTCTTCCTGACCCTGCTCGACCTGCCGCTGCGCGGCGGCGCCTGGCGCACCCTGGGCGACCTGCTGCGCGTCTCGGTGACGCCGCGGCCCGGCATCGACGCGCTGGGACGGGTCGGTGACGGCCTGGAGGAGGGGCTGCAGGCCGAGGCGCTGCCGGATCTCGACAGGCTGGCCAGCGGCGCGCCGCCGATCGTCGGCAAGGTCCTGCGCTTCGCCATCCTGCCCTTCTATCTGGCGTCGGCGCTCTACAAGCTCGTGCTGTTTCTCTGGACGTCGCTGTGCCTGGGGCCACCGCTCGCCCTGCTGTGGCGCAATCGCTGCTACTGGACGGATGCGCGGGTGGTCCAGCTTGCGCGCAACCCCGAAGCCTTCGCCAAGGCGCTGGAGAAGATCGGCGCCGTCGATCCGCCGCCGGGCGGCGAGGCCTTCGCCTATCTTTTCATTGCCGCGCCGACGGCCGCGCGTCGCTCGGCCAGCGACCGCCGGACGCTGGCGCTCGCCTTGACGCCGTCGACCAGCGATCGGCTGGCCCGTCTTGCCGCCATGGGGGCGGAGGCGCGCCCCTCTGGGGCCTTTGATTTCAAGGCTTTCGCGGCGGCGCGTCCGGGCAGCGCGGCGATCGTGGGCGCGCTGGGGCTGTTGCTGGTGCCGCTGTTCGCGGTTCTGTTCGCCGCGATCGGCTTCCTGACGGCGATCGTCACCTCGATCGGTCTGCTCACCGGCCTGATGATCGTGCACGCCCTCATCTGACGTCAGCGTGTGACGTCGCTGTCCGACGTCAGTTGCGTATGCCTTGAATGGCCGCGACCCGGCCTTCGACCTCGGCGAGGTTGGCCGGCGGTTGCGTGAGCACGAACAGCGCCTGGGTGCGGCCGGCGATACGCAGGGGATCGCCGCTCTCGCGCTGCTGCATTTCGACGAAGAAGGTGCCGGCCGGGCGGCAGGTCCAATTGCTGCTGAGGCCGCCGACATTGACGCCGGGATAGCGCAGGCAGACCTGGATCAATGATCCAGTGCCACTCTCCGTCGTCGATTGCGTCTTCCATTCGCCCTTGAAGATGCGTCGCTCGCCGACCAGCCAGACGAAGTCGCGGCCGTCCGCGGTCGTGTAGTGGATCTGCGCCGGCCCGGGGCCGCGCGTCCACAGCCAGGTCTTGTGGCTCATAGCGCGCTCGGCTTCGCCGGGTGTCGAATTGGCGACGGCATAGTCGATGCCTGGCATGGCCACGGCCGGCGTCGTGGGCGCCTCTGGATCGGGATTGGAGCAGGCGCCGAGGGCCAGCGCGGCCATGGTGAGGAGCGACGAAAAGCGGAAGATCGACATGAGCGTTGAGGTCCTTTGAAGTCTAGCGCGGCAGCAGCGCCTGCAACTGGCTGATGCTCTGGTTCTTGTGGCGGGAGACGAACGGCAGCTCGCTCCGGCTGGCGAGACCGAGTGGATCGCCGTCTACCCGTTCGCCCACCCATTCGAAGACCGAACCGGCGGCCTGACAGTACCAGTCGGCGCCCACGGCCTTGCTGATCGGATGGGTCGCCTCGCCGGGGTAGCGCAGGCAGACCTTCGTAACCAAGGCTCCACTAGAACCCGCGGCGCCGGTTTCGACTTTCCATTCGCCCGCGACGACCTGCCGTCTCTCGAGGAACCAGACAAAATCCCGCCCGTCAGGTGTAGAATAGTGGACGGCTGGACCATAGAGGCTTCCGGTCGCGCGCCAGGTCTTGCCGCTGATGAGCGCCTGGGCCTGTTGCGGTGTGGTGCTGGCATTGGCCTGGTCGATCCGCCGCATCTGCGACGTCCCGTCCTTGCTGCCGGAAACGGAGGAGCTGTACCAGCAGCCGCCGAGGAAAAAGGACATGGCAAGCAGGGGCAGGAGGGAATGCAGGGCGGACATGCGAAGAGGCAGGATTCCAGACTGGTGTTTGTGGGCTGGGTTGTCTAGTAAGCCCCGTTTATTGCCAAGAGCGCACTGCCAGGAGGAATGGGCCCTATGCGTGTCTACTACGATCGCGACGCCGATGTGAACCTGATCAAGGGCAAGAAGGTCCTTGTCGTCGGCTACGGCAGCCAGGGCCACGCCCACGCCATGAACCTGCGCGATTCCGGCGTCAAGGATGTGCGCATTGCCCTGAAGCCCGGCTCGGCGACGACGAAGAAGGCCGAAGGCGCCGGCTTTACCGTGATGAGCCCGGCCGATGGTGCCAAGTGGGCCGACATCGTGATGGTGCTGACGCCGGACGAGCTGCAGTCCGACATCTACAACGCCGACCTGGCCCCCAACATGAAGCAGGGCGCTGCGCTCGCCTTCGCCCATGGCCTCAACGTCCACTTCAACCTGCTGTCGCCGCGTGCCGACCTCGACGTGTTCATGATCGCGCCGAAGGGTCCCGGCCACACTGTGCGTTCCGAGTATGTGCGTGGCGGTGGCGTGCCCTGCCTCGTGGCGGTGGCGCAGAACCCGTCGGGCAACGCGCTCGAGATCGCGCTCAGCTACTCCTCGGCGGTCGGCGGCGGTCGCGCCGGCACCATCGAGACCTCGTTCAAGGAAGAGTGCGAGACTGACCTGTTCGGCGAGCAGGTCGTGCTGTGCGGCGGTCTGGTCGAGCTGATCAAGGCCGGCTACGAGACCTTGGTCGAGGCGGGCTACGCGCCGGAGATGGCGTACTTCGAGTGCCTGCACGAGGTGAAGCTGATCGTCGACCTCATCTTCGAGGGCGGCATTGCCAACATGAACTACTCGATCTCCAACACCGCGGAGTACGGCGAGTACCGTTCGGGCCCGCGCATCGTGACGGCCGAGACCAAGGCCGAGATGAAGCGCGTCCTCGAGGACATCCAGTCCGGCCGCTTCGCGCGCGATTGGATGCTGGAGAACAAGGTCAACCAGGCTTCGTTCAAGTCCATGCGCAAGAAGATGGCCGAGCACCCGATCGAGCAGGTCGGCGAGAAGCTCCGTGGCATGATGCCGTGGATCAAGGAAAAGGCCCTGGTCGACAAGGCGCGCAACTAAGCGCGTCGAGCTGATCGGACTAAGAAGGAGGCGCCGGTTTCGGCGCCTCTATTCTTTTGGACCCGCGGGCCTCCAGGCCCGCTCATGATCTTTGAATGTGGGCCTGGAGGCCCGCGGTCCGATGAGTTTCAGATCCTGTATCCCCCACCTGACGCATCGACGATCGCGCCGGTGATGAAGGAGGCTTCGTCCGACAGGAGCCACAGCGCC
The DNA here is from genome assembly GCA_001897995.1 of Alphaproteobacteria bacterium 65-37. Lineage (GTDB taxonomy): Bacteria > Pseudomonadota > Alphaproteobacteria > Reyranellales > Reyranellaceae > Reyranella. The sequence continues at coordinate 24,388 of MKRV01000256.1, forward strand.
GCGTCGGCGATCTCGCCGCTTCGCCCGATACGGCCCATCGGGATCGACGCCTCGATGCTTTCGCGAAACGCCACGTCATTCAGCCGGCCTTCCGTCATCTCGGTCAGCACCATGCCGGGCCGCAGGCCATTCACACGAATGCCTTCGGCCGCCACCTCGCGGGCAAAGCCCTTGGTGAAGGCGTCGACCGCGCCCTTGCTGGCGGCATAGGCTGACGACCCGGGCCGCCCGCCGAGCGTGCCGGCCATCGACGAGACATTGACGATCGCGCCGCCCTTTCCGCCGTGGCGGGTCGACATGCGCCGGGCGGCTTCGCGGCAGCAGAGCATCAGGCCGACCACGTTCACCGTGAGGACATGCACCAGATTGGCCGCGTCGTATTCTTCGACCCGGCCCCGCCGGCCATTGATGCCGGCGCTGTTGAGAAGGTGGGTGACCGGGCCCAGGGCGCGTTCGGTCTCGTCGAACAGGCGCACGATGTCGGCCTCGCGCGCCATGTCACCTGGAAGGGCAACGGCCTGGCCGCCTTTGCCGATGATCTCCGCCACGACCGCCTTGGCCTCTGCCTCGCGCGAGCGGTAGTTGACGGCGATCCGGTAGCCCCGCGCGGCGGCCCGGCGGGCGGTTTCGGCGCCGATGCCCGATCCGCCGCCGGTGATCAGCAGGACCTTGGCCTCAGATGACATAGCCGCCTCCGGACGCATCGAGCATGGCACCGGTGATGAAGGACGCCTGGTCCGACAGCAGCCACAGGATCGCGTCGGCGATCTCGTGCGCTTCGCCGATGCGCTGGATGGGGATCGAGGCGGCGATGGCATCGCGCACGGCCGTGTCGCTCAGCCGATCCTGGGTCATCTCGGTCGTGACCGCGCCGGGCCGGATCGAGTTGACCCGGATACCTTCGGCCGCGACCTCGCGGGCGAAGCCCTTGGTGAAGGCATCGACCGCGCCCTTGGTCGCGGCATAGGCCGAGGCGGCCTTGCGCCCGCCCAAGGTGGCGGCCATCGACGAGACGTTGACGATAGCGCCGCCCTTGCCGCCATGCCTGGTCGACATGCGGCGGGTGGCTTCCCGACAGCACAGCATCAGGCCGACGACATTGATCGCGAACAGCCGTTCGAGGGTGGCCGTGTCGTATTCGTCGACGCGGCAGCGGACAGGATCGATGCCGGCGCTGTTGACGAGGTGGGTGATCGGCCCCAGGGCACGCTCCGTTTCGGTGAACAGGCGCACGATGTCGGCTTCCTGCGCCATGTCGCCGGGCAGGGCGACGGCCTTGCCGCCCTTCGCCTCGATCTCGGCGACCAGTGCCTTGGCCTGGCCGTCGCGTGAGCGATAGTTGACGGCAATCCGGTAGCCCAGTGCCACGGCCCGGCGGGCGGTCTCGGCGCCGATGCCCGAGGCGCCGCCGGTGATCAGCAGGGTATTGGTCATGAAACGGCTATCCCTTCAACGCACCGCCGGTCAGGCCGTGGACGAGGTAGCGTCGCACCACGAAAGAGAAGATCAGGACAGGGAGCATGATCATGGTGCCGCCGGCGGCAATGCGGCCCCACTCCCATCCCTCGTAATTCATAAAATTGACGACCGCTACAGGCGCCGTCATCGCTTCCGTTCGGGTGAGGATCAGGGCGAAGAAGAAGTCGTTCCAGGCGAACAGGAAGCAGAGGATCGCCGTCGCGGCGAGCCCCGGCCCGGACAGCGGCAGGATGATGCGGGTGAAACCCTGCCAGAGCGTGGCGCCGTCGATCCAGGCCGCCTCCTCGAGGGAGCGCGGCAGCTGGTCGTAGAAGGGGCGCATCATCCAGATCACCAGCGAGAGATTGAAGGTGAGATAGATGATGATCAGGCCGGTCAGCGTGTCGAGAAGCTCGAGGTGGCGATAGACCAGGAAGTAGGGGATCGTGAAGGCGATTGGCGGCGCCATGCGGCTGGCCAGGATCCACAAGGTGATCGTGCCGCTTCCCCGTGAGGTCCAGCGCGACAGCGCATAGGCGGCCGGCACGCCGATCGCCAGCGACAACAGGGTCGAGACGACGCTGACGATCAGGCTGTTGGCGAAGGAATTGCGGAACTCCGAGGTCCAGAGCGCACCGTAGTTGGCCATAGTGGCCTCGAAGAAAAGCCGTGGCGGAAACCGGAAGATCTCGGCATTGGTCTTGAACGACATCAGCAGCAGCCACAGGAACGGCGAGAGGGCGAGCAGCGCCAGCACCACGGCCAGCGCCTGCAGGGCCCACCGGTCGCCTCGCCCGGCGCGCTTTCTTGAGGGACGGCGGTCAGTCAATCTTGTTGCCCCAGCCGACCAGGCGGACGATCAGCCAGCTCAGCGCGACTGTCGCGGCGAGCAGGGCGACCGTGATGGCGCTCGAGAAGCCGAGATAGGAGAAATTGAAGGCCTGCAGGAACGAATAGTAGTTGGTGACCTCGGTGACGTTGCCCGGGCCGCCTTCGGTCAGGATGAAGATCAGGGGGAAGGCCTTGATCGAATCGATCAGGCGAAACAGGCCGGCGACCAGCAGCACGCCTTTGATGAAGGGCAGGGTGATGTGCCAGGTGAGCTGCCAGGGCGAGGCGCCGTCGACCTTGGCGGCATCGAGCAGCTCCTGCGGCATCATCTGCAGGGCGGCCAGCACCATCAGCATGGTGAAGGGAAACCACTCCCAAGTGTCGGCGATGATGATCGCGGTAAGCGCCCAGTCGGGATCGGTGATCAGGGCCGGCACGTTCCAGCCGAGCAGGCCGAGAAGGCCGTGCAGCGGGCTGATGTCGGGGGTGTAGATCACCTTCCAGATGATCGCGACGACGATCGGCGGCAGGACCATGGGGATCAGGAACACGGTCCTGAGCGCTTCCAGCAGGCGCGATCTGATGTTGAGCAGCAGGGCGAGCGCCAACCCGATCAGGAGCTGCAGCAGGACCGTCCAGAAGGACAGCTTGATCTGCACCCAGACCGAATTATGCAGGCGCGAGTCCTGTAGCAGATGGGAGTAATTTTCCAGTGGCGTGGAGAAGTCCCACAAGGTCTCGGGGCGCGTGAGGCTGAGCGGCGTGAAGCTCGTCGCGAGAAGATAGAGCGACGGCAACAAAGTGATCAGCGCCAGCACCGCCAGCGAGGGCGCGACGCAGAGGATGAAGAAGCGGTGTTGCGCCCGCGTGGTGCCGGTACCTGTGCCGGTTTCCATGGGGGCGCGGCCGGCGAGGGCGCTAGAGGTCAACCTTGATCCCGGCCTTCTGCAGGTCTTGCAGGGCTTCGGTCTGGGCCTGCTTGAACGCCGCCGGCGCCGCCTGCTGGCGGGTGGCGACACGCTCCATCGCCTTGTTGATCTTGTCGCCGACCTGCGGATAGACCGGAACGGTGCGGTATTTCATGTAGCCGGTCTTGCCGCCGAGCTGCAGCACCTCGAGGAACAGCGACGCGACGTCCTGGCCGTTCAGGGTCAGGACCTGCTTGAATTCCGGACCGTTGATCACCGACAGCCGGCAGACGCTGGGATAACCGTGGTTCTTGACGATCATCGAGACCGTCTCCTTCGACAGCGCCCACTTGATGAACTCCCAGGCCGCTTCCTTCTTGCGCGAGCCGGCGGGAATGCCGAGGCCGTGGCTGTTGGAGCCGGGGAAATTGCCCTTCGGTCCCTCGGGCATCAGGCCGTAGCGCACCGTCTTCTGCACCGTGCTTTCGGCATGCTTGGCAAGCGGCACCATCCAGGTGATCGCCTGGGTGCGGATATTGGCCCGGCCCGACATCTGTGACCGCATCGACTGGTCGTCGGAATAGGAGAGGATGCCGTCGGGGCCGTACTTGGTCAGGAGGTTGGCGTACCATTCCGCCGACTGCGCCGCCTCCGGCGTGTCCAGGGTCGGTGTCAGGTTCTCGGGCGGCGCCTTGAAGACATTGCCGCCCACGCCCATCAGGTAGGGAATCCAGTTCCAATGATGGAGCTTGTCGGCCGTGAAGGCCGCGACATTGTCCTTGTTGTGGACGGCGTCGCAGACCTTGATCAGCTCGTCGAAGGTCCGCGGCAGGCCGAGGCCCTGCTTCTCGATCAGATCATAGCGTGCGGCCGCCAGGATCATGGCGCCCGCTTCCCAGGTGAAGCCGAAGGTCTCGCCCTTGGCATTCTGCATCGCCGATTGCGGGCCGCCGGCGAAGTCCTCCGGTGCCCAGTCCGCCGGCGTCAGCTTCGGATCCTTGGTGAAGCTGTCGAGGCTGGTGAGCCACCCCGCACCGATCCAGCGTCCGGAATAGATGAAGGTGACGTTGCAGACGTCGAGCGCCGACCCGCGCGTCGACAGTTCGAGGTCGGTGCGCTGGTTGTAGACGGGGAAGGCCTGCATGGTGAAATTCACCTTGATGCCGGTCTTCTGCTCGAACTCGGGCAGGTAGGCCTTGAGATATTCGAAGTAGGTCGTCTGGAAGCACGACGCGTTGATGGTCGTGCCGGCGAAGGCCGACTTGGTCTGGGCCAGGATCGGTGGCGCCGCGAGCAGTCCGGAAGCAAGCACCGAAGCGCCGCCGGCACTGCGCAAGATGGCTCGACGGTTCGGTCCGCGCATCTTCGTCTCCTCCCCAGGAGAATTTCGACGAGTTGAACGTGCTTCCCGGACCCGGTCAAGCCGCTACTATGCGCGCACCACCGATGGAAGAAATGCGAGAGGAGACGCCATGAAGGCCGCGGTTCTGTTCAAGCCCAACGAACCCCTGCAGATCGTCGAGTGCAAGCTCGATCCGCCGAAGGCGATGGAAGTACGCGTGAAGATGAGGGCGTCGGGCGTGTGCCAGAGCGACTGGCACGTCATCAATGGCGACTGGCCGTCGCCCATGCCGATCGTGCCGGGCCACGAAGCGGCCGGCGAGATCCTCGAATGCGGCCCCGGCGTCACCACCGTGAAGCCGGGCGATCATGTGATCTTCTCCTTCCGGCCGCATTGCGGCCGCTGCCGCTACTGCACGCAGGGCCGCACCGTGCTCTGCATCGGTCGCGCGTCAGTGCCGCCGGGCTCGCTCTACGACGGCACCCTGCGGCTGAAGCACAAGGGCCAGGGCATCAACCAGATGGCGCGCATCGGCACCTTCGCCGAGGAGGTCGTCGTGCCGGAAGAGATGGTGGTGCCGATCCGCAAGGACATGCCCTGGCCGCAGGCCGCTCTGGTCGGCTGCTGCGTGGCGACCGGCGTCGGCGCGGTGACGCGGCACGCCAAGATCGAAGCAGGCTCGACGGTGCTGGTGATCGGTTGCGGCGGCGTCGGCCTCAATGCTGTGCAGGGCGCCATGCTCTCGGGCGCCTCGAAGATCATCGCCGCCGACATTCTCGACAACAAGCTCGAGATGGCCAAGACCTTCGGTGCAACCCACACCGTCAACACCGCGACCGACAACGACCCGGTGAAGAAGATCAAGGAGATCACCGGCGGCCTCGGCGTCGACTATTCCTTCGACGCAGTCTCGATCGACAGGACGCAGGCGCTGGGCATCGACGCCCTGGCACCGGGTGGCCATGCCGTGGCGGTCGGCGTGCCAAGACCCGACATGCGCGCGCAGTACTCGCCCTTCGCCATGGTGTTCAGCGAGAAGAAGGTGAGCGGCACCTTCTACGGCTCAGTGCGGCCCGACCTCGATTTCCCGGTGCTGGTCGAGCACTACATGAACAAGCGGCTGAACATCGACGGCCTGATCAGCCGTACCTACAAGCTCTCGGAGATCAACGAGGGCTTCAAGAAGATGATGGCCGGCGAGGTCGCGCGCGGCGTCGTGGTGTTCGACTGACGCGCCGTGTCTCGGCCATCGTGAGGATCTTGCCGTCGTCGATCAGGCGGCGGCAGACCTCCTTCAGAGCCGACACGGTCTCGCGTGTCGGCCGGCCGACGGGGCGGCCGCGCGGCAGGGCGATCACGCGGTTGGCGTGCATCCAGGGCAGGCGTGCTGCCGCGAGCGTTCCGGCGGCGACCTCCTGGTGGATGCCGGAGTAGGGCAGCAGCCCGTAGCCGAGGCCCGCTGCCACCATCTGCTTCAAGGGCGTCATGCTCTCGACGCGCAATGACGAGGGCGTGTCCGACCGGAACGGGCTGCGGCCGAGCGGCAGCACGGCGGCCGGCAGCTCGTCGAACTCCTGCCGCGTAATCGATCCACGGCCCAGCAGCCGGTCGCCGGGCGGGCCGATCAGGAAGATCTGTTCGACGACCAGGGTTTCGTAGTCGAGATGGTCGTTGGGCCGCGGCGCCGAGACGATGGCGACGTCGAGGTCGCCGCGCAGCAGGCGGTCGGTCATCTCCTCGGTCAAGCCGTCGCTCAGCTCCAGCTTCACGCGCGGGAAGCGCTCGGCGAAGAGCCGGGCCAACGGAAAATAGAAGATGTCGGCCAGGCTCGATGGTGCGCCCAGCCGCACCGTGCCGCTCGGCTCGCGATTCTCGGTCAGCACGGCGGTCTTGATGTCGTCGAAGGCGCCGAGCAGCCAGCGGCCGCGCGCCAGCAGCACCTTGCCGGCTTCGGTGACCGCCACGCCGCGCACGCTGCGTTCCAGCAGGGCGCCGCCCAGCTCGTGCTCGAGCAGCTTGATGTGACGGCTGAGCGCCGACTGCGCCACGTTGAGGGCGCTGGCGGCGGCGCCGAAGCCGCCGCGTTCGGCGACCGTCACGAAGTAGCGCAACTGACGCAGATCCATGGATCATCCCAATCATCTCGAAATGAGATGGAGACTATATCAAACATATTCTTGTGAGATAGGATGCCGCGCGCAAACTTCTCCCGACGACAAGGACAGGGAGGAGCGTGCATGGGCGACGCCGTGGAAACGCCGCGCAGGACGTCGGTACTGATCGTGGGCGGCGGACCGGTTGGCCTGGCGATGGGGCTGCTGCTCGACCGTTTCGGCATCGACGCGCTGATCGTCGAGAAAAGCCCGACCACGACCGACCATCCCAAGTCGCGCGGCTGCTGGGTGCGCACCATGGAGATCTTCCGGCAGTGGGGGATCGAGCAGCGCATCCGCGACCGCGGCCTGCAGGACAACTCCGACATGTTCGTCCAGGTCGAGAGCATCGCCGGCCGCGAGATCGGCCGCTCGCGGCCCGAACCCAATCTCGGCCAGACGCCGGCCTGGAAGTGCCTGGTCGCCCAGGACGCGGTCGAGGAGGAGATCTACCGCGTCATCGAGCATTCGAACCTGGTGCAGGTCCGCTTCTCCACCGAGTTCCTGGGCTTCGAGGAGACCGACGACGGCGTGATCGCCGAGATCCGCTCGGTCGAGAGCGGAGAGAGCGAGCGCTGGCACGCCAAGTATCTCCTGGCCTGCGACGGCGCCGGCAGCCAGACGCGACGCACTGCCGGCATCGACATGGTGGGGCCGGCGACCCTTGCCGTGCTGCTGAACGAATATTGGCGCGCCGACCTGTCGCGCTTCCCGCTGGCGCGCGAGGCCGCCGGCTATCAGGTCTATTCCAAGACATCCAAGGCGCGGCGGGCCGGCATCCTCAACACCAACGGCCGCGACCGCTGGCTGAGCGTCATCCAGATCGGCGATCAGAAGGACGACCGGCCGCGGCCTTGGACCGACGCCGAGACGATCGAGATCATCCGCGATCATGTCGGCGTGCCCGATCTCGATGTGACCTTGCTCAACCGCTCGATCTGGCGGATGAGCAAGCAGGTCGCGGCGCAGTTCCGAAAGCAGCGCGTCTTCCTGGTCGGCGATGCCGCTCACCGCTTTCCACCGACCGGCGGCTTCGGCCTGAACTCCGGCGTGCAGGACGCGCACAACCTCGCCTGGAAGCTGGTCTACGTGCTGCGGGGCTGGGCGTCTGACCGGCTGCTCGACAGCTATGACAGCGAGCGGCGCCCGGTGGCGCAGTCCAATGCCGATTTCAGCTACGGCAACCGCATCCGCTTCCTGCGCATGGACCAAGCGATCCGCGCCGGCAACGAGGACCATATCCGTTTCTGGATCAACGACCTCGACAATCACCTGCACAGCATCGGCCAGGCGCTGGGTTTCTCCTACGAAGAGGGCGCCGTGATTCCCGACGGCACGCCGCGCGGCGGCCATCTCACGCGTGTCTACACGCCGAGCGACCGGCCGGGTGGGCGCTTTCCCCATCTCTGGCTCGATGCCGCGCGCAAGCGTTCGACGCTCGACTGGTTCGACCAGGACTTCACGGTGGTCGCGGGTCCGATGGGCGGCGACTGGCTCGAAGCCGGCCGCAACGTTTCCAACAAGCTCGGCATTCCGCTCAACCTGCAGCACCTGCCCAACGCCCATCCTGCCGACGGCATCCAGATGGGGCTGCGCGGTGCGGCGCTGGTACGGCCGGACGGCCATGTCGCCTGGCGCATGCCCTACCTGCCGGCCGATCCGGCGCGCGAACTGGCCGGTGCGCTCGGGGGAGTGCTGCATTGATGCGCCGAATTGATGCCAACGGCACCTCGATCGCCTTCAAGCAGAGCGGCGAGGGCCCGCCGCTGCTGCTGATCCACGGCGCCGAAGCCGACCATTCGATGTTCGATACCTTTGGGGTGCTGCTGGCGGCACACTTCACCGTCATCGCCTACGATCAGCGCGACTCCGGCGGCACGACCAATCCGGCGTCGGCGTACGGTGTCGCCGAGATGGCGAAGGACGCGGCCGAGCTGATCGCGGCGCTCGGATATCGCCGGGCGCATGTCTTTGGCACGTCGCTGGGTGGGGTCGTTGCACAAGTCCTGGCGGCGCATCACCCCACGCGCGTCGATCGGCTGGTGCTGTCCAGCACCTTCCGACCGGGCGCGCCGCCCACCGCGCTCAATCCGGACGTGTTCGCCCGGCTGGCGACCTTGCGCACCGGCCTGCCGGGCACGGCATCCGAGATCGCGACCTATTTCTTTCCCGCCGAGCATATCGCGGCCCATCCCGAGGTCGTCGAGATCTTCAACGGCAGCAAGCGCAATACCGCGCAACGCCAGCGCCGCGCCGGGATCCTGGTGCAGCCCCTGGTCTACGCCCCGGCGGCGATTGCAGCGCCGACCCTGGTGCTGGCAGCGGCCGAGGATCGGCTCATTCCGCCGGCGCACACGCTGTCGCTGGCCCGCGAGATCGCCGGCGCCCGCACCGTGACCGTCCCGGGAGCCGGCCATGTCGCCACGCTGCAGAAGCCCGACGCCGTGGCGCACGAAGTGCGGACCTTTCTTCAAGCAAGAACAGGAGGAAGCGAACATGACCACGGGGGAGGCGGCCTCTAGCCCGACGCGCCGTCGCACTTTGGGGTTCATCGGGTCGGCGGCTCTCGGCCTGTCGGCGATGCCGGTGGGCGGTGCGCGTGCGACCGACTGGCCGGCCAGGACGGTGCGCGTCGTCTCGCCCTCGACCGGCGGCATCACCGATACGCATGCGCGCATCGTGTTCGAGGCCCTCTCCGACCGGTTGGGACAGCGCTTCTACCTCGACGGCAAGCCGGGGGCGGGCGGCGGCATCTCGGCCCAGATCGCGGCCCGTTCGCCGGCCGACGGCTACACGTTGCTCTTCTGTATCGCGAGCCTGGTGGTCACCAATCCCTTTGCCTATCAGAACCTGCTCTACGACGTCGAACGCGATTTCGATCCGGTGGCGGCGCTCGCCTATGCGCCTTTTGCCATCCTGGTCCGCGATGGCCTGCCGGTGCGGACCATGGCCGAGTTCGCCGACTATATCCGCGCCCATCCCGGCAAGGTGACGATCGCCAACGTCTCGCCGGGAAGCCTCGCTCATCTGGTGGGAGAACTCTATCTGCAGACGATCGGCGGCCGTGCCGAGATGGTGCCCTATCGCAGCGTGCCGCAAACCATCCTGGCGCTGTCCAGCGGCGAGGTGGATGCCTTCGTCTCGCCGATGGGAGAGGCGCGGGCGGGGATCGCCGGCGGCAAGATCCGCGGCCTCGCCGTGACCATGGCCGAGCGGCACGAGACCCTGGCCGGCGTACCGACGATGATGGAGCAGGGGCTCGCCGGCTTCGACATCGCCGGCTGGTACGGCGTGCTGGCGCCCAAGGGCACACCGCGGCCGATCGTCGACAAGGCGAACCGCGAGCTGCTCGCCATCACGCAGAGTGCCGCCTATCGCGCGCGCATCGCTGAGCTCGGCGCGGTGCCGGCACCGCCGCTGACGCCGGACGCCTTCCGCGACACCTATCGCGGCGAAGCCGAACGATGGGGCGGCCTCATCCGCAAGATCGGCCTGACGCTCGACTGACGTTTGCGAGGCGCAGTGTTGGATCCGCGCATCGCGTTTTTCGTCCTCTCCGCCCGCGTCATCGCGGGGGGAGAGGAAGGGGCCCCATGCGCAGCATGGGGGAGGTGAGGTGGGTCAGGCCGTCTCAACGCGCAGACCCCTTCCCGGATCGACAGCCCTCACCTCCCCGTTGCTGCGCAACGGGTCCCTTCCTCTCCCGCGAAGCAGGAGAGGACACATGAGCGATGCGTGAACGCGACACTGCGAAACGCGAGCGAGGCACGGGGTTCACTTCTCGCGCGCGCTCGTTGCACAATCGCGAGATGACCGATCTCGACGAATTCGGCCTGACCGAAGAGCAGAAGCTGATCCGGCGCAACGTCGCCGAACTCCTGGCGCGCGTGTTGCCGGCGGAGGAAGTGCGACGCCTCGATGCCGAGTCGGAGTTTCCGCAGGCTGCGTTCAAGGCGCTGGCCGAAGCGGGCTACATGGCGCTGCCTTACGATCCTGCCTATGGCGGCATGGGCGGCAGCCGCAAGGATCTGGTGATCCTGGTCGAGGCGCTGGCGCGGCATTACAGCGGCGCCTCCTCGCTCTACCTGCCGACCGTCGTCTATGGCGGCATGCACTTGCAGCTCACTGCCGGCGAGCATCTGCGCCGCCGCTACCTGCCGGAGATCTGCGCCGGTCGCCTGAAATCGGCCTTTGCGCTCTCGGAACCCGACACCGGCTCCGATGCGTCGGGCATCAAGACGCGTGCCGTGCGCGACGGCAACGGTTACCGGCTCACCGGCCAGAAGCTCTATATCAGCGCGGCCCACGTCGCCGACTACCTGATGGTGGTGGCCAAGACCGACAGCGAAGCCAAGCACAAGGGCGTCACGCTGTTCTGGGTCGACGCGCGGGCGGCGGGGCTCACCATGAAGCCGCTGGAAACGCTCGGCCGGCGCACCACGCACCCCAACGAGATCTTCTTCGACGGCGTCTTCGTGCCGGCGGACCATGTGATCGGCGAGGAGAATCGCGGCTGGTCCGGCCTGATGAAGGGGCTGAACCTCGAGCGGCTCTGTCTTGCCGCGCAGGCCTGCGGCAACATGCATTTCGCCATCGAGTACGCCAAGCGCTTCGCCCAGGAGCGCGTGCAGTTCGGCCAGCCGATCTCCAAGTTCCAGGCGATCCAGCACAAGTTCGCCGACATGCGCATCATGCTGCGCTCCACCCAAGCGCTCACCTATCGCCTGGCCGACATGCTCGATGCCGGGCTCGATCCCGTCGAGGAAACGGCGATCGCCAAGATCCAGGGCACCGACGGCGAATTCAAATGCGCCCACCTCGCCATGGAGATCATGGGCGGCGCCGGCTACACGATGGCGCACGATATCCAGCGCCTGTTCCGCGACACGCGCGTGGGTTCGATCGGCGGCGGCACCAACGACATCCAGCGCAACACCATCGCCAAGATGATGGGGCTCTAGATGCCGCGACTCCATGCAGTCGGCGCGCCTGTTCTTGCCATCGCACGAAAGAGGAACACGCCGGCGTCGTGGTTGCAGGCCGCATGGCCTGAATCGCCTTGCGAGCGTTGGTCCGCCGGTCTAAACCCGGTCGCACCTCGGCGCCGGACCCAGGAATGGCGCCAATAAATCAAGATTTCGCCGCAATTACAGAGACTTAACTCAATGCTGTCGCGCGTCATCGGGCTATTTTCGGCGGACATGGGCATCGACCTCGGCACGGCCAATACGCTGGTCTATGTGAAGGGTCGGGGCATCGTTCTCAACGAACCGTCCGTCGTGGCGCTGACCACGCAGAGCGGCAAGCGGCAGGTTCTTGCCGTGGGCGAAGAGGCCAAGATGATGCTGGGCCGTACGCCCGGCAACATCCAGGCGATCCGTCCGCTGCGCGACGGCGTCATCGCCGACTTCGAAGTCGCCGAGGCGATGATCAAGCACTTCATCTCGAAGGTGCACAATCGGCGCAGCTTCGCCCATCCCCAGATCGTCGTCTGCGTGCCCTCCGGCTCCACAGCCGTCGAGCGCCGCGCCATCCAGGAATCCGCCGAAAGTGCCGGCGCCCGCAAGGTCTGGCTGATCGAGGAGCCGATGGCCGCCGCGATCGGCGCCGGCCTGCCGGTCACCGAGCCGACCGGCTCGATGGTCGTCGATATCGGTGGCGGCACCACGGAAGTGGCGGTGCTGTCGCTGGGCGGTATCGTCTATCCGCGCTCGGTGCGCGTCGGCGGCGACAAGATGGACGAGGCGATCATCGCCTACATCCGCCGCAACCATAACCTCCTGGTCGGTGAGAGCTCGGCTGAGCGCATCAAGAAGACCATCGCCTCGGCCTGCCCGCCGGATGACGGCGAGGGCCGGACCATGGAGATCAAGGGGCGCGACCTGATGAACGGCGTGCCCAAGGAACTGATCATCACCGAGCGGCAGATCTCCGAAAGCCTGCAGGAGCCGGTCAGCGCCATCGTCGAGGCCGTGAAGGTCGCGCTGGAGAACACCGCGCCCGAGCTTGCGGCCGATATCGTCGACAAGGGCATTGTGCTCACCGGTGGTGGGGCGCTGCTCGCCAACATGGACACCGTGCTGCGCCAGGCGACTGGCCTGCCGGTTTCGGTGGCCGAGGATCCGCTGCTCTGCGTCGCGCTGGGGACCGGCCACGCTGTGGAGAACATCACGCGCCTGCGCGGCGTTTTGTCGTCGATGTACTAAAGGGATTTCCTCCCCTTCGCAGACTCCCCGACAACGCCGGAGAGGAGAAGCCGGGCGAGTTGGAGTAGAATAGCCGAGCATGGCGATTCGGGACGACTTCGAGGTGGTCGCGGGCCAGGTGCGCACGGTGGTGCAGCGCTTTGCCCTGGGCCTGCTTGTGGTCGCGGCCTTCGTCATCATGCTGATCGGCAAGGCCGACACCGTCCTGGTCGAGCATGCCCGTGTCGTGGCGCTCGACTTCGCGAGCCCGGTGCTCGAGGCGATCGCCCGGCCCGTTGCCTATGCCAACCGCGCCATCGCCGACCTCAAGGAGTTCGCCTCGCTGCGCGAGGAGAACGCCCGGCTGCGCGAGGAGAACAGCCGGCTGCTCGCCTGGCAGACCGCCGCCCGCCGCCTCGAGAACGAGAACGAGGGACTGCGCGGGCTCGCCAATTTCCGCGAGGGACCGGAGGCCTCCTTCATCACCGCGCGCATCGTGGGTGACAGCGTGAGCGCCTATGTGCGCGGTGCATTGCTCAATGTCGGCCGCCAGGTCGGCGTGGCGCCGGGGCAGGCGGTCGTCACCGGCGAAGGTCTGGCCGGCCGCATCGCCGAAGTCGGCGACAACAGCGCGCGCGTCCTCTTCGTCACCGACGTGAATTCGCGCCTGCCGGTGCTGATCGAGCGCACGCGCGAGCGCGCCATCCTGGCGGGCGACAACTCGCCCCGTCTGCGGCTCACGCTCCTGCAGAGCGTCGCTGGCGTGCAGCGCGGCGACCGAATCGTGACCTCGGGCCATGGCGGCAGTTTCCCGGTCGGCATTCCGGTCGGCGAAGTGGTGGAGACCAGCGAGGGCGGCGTCCGCGTCCGGCCCTTCGCCGACTTCTCGCGACTGGAATTCGTGCGCGTCGTCGATTACGGCGTCACCGGCCTGGTGGGCGGTACGGGCAGCTCGCAGCCGGTGGCACCGATGCCCGGCCAGAAGGCGCGTTGAGATGCGCGCGGATGGTGCTCTTGCCGCTCTCGACCGCTGGGGCAGGGCTGCTCTGCCGGGCTCGGTCCTGCTCTTCTTCGTGCTGCTGACCCTGGCGCCGCTGCGTGCGCCGTATCTTTCCGATACCTTGCCGCTTCTGCCGGCCCTGGTCGTCTTCCAGTTCAGCCTCGCCACGCCGGAGCGGCTGCCCGGGCCGCTGCTGCTGGCGATGGGAGTGCTGCTCGACCTGCTGCTAGGCGGGCCCGGGGCGCCGGTCGGCGTCAGTGCGCTGGGCTTCGTGCTGATTCGCGCCGCCGTGGTCGCCAACCGTCGCTACCTGGTCGGCGTGCCGTTCCTCTTCCAATGGGTCGGCTTTTGCATCCTGATGTTCGGCTTCGTCGCGCTGGTCTGGGCTTTCACCACCCTGTGGACCTGGACCGCCATCGATCCGGTGCCGGCGCTGATGCAGTATATCGTCACGGTCGTCATCTACCCCCTCCTGGCACCGCTGCTCGCGCGTGTGCGGGCGCGCGATCCGCTGAACGTGCCGGAACTGTCGCGCGGCACGGCGCGGCCGGGCGAGACGACGTCGTGAGGGAGGCATGACGAAGCATTTCCGCAAAGGCGACGGGGAGCGCAGCGGCCTCTTCACCCGCCGTGCCCTGCTGCTGGGCGGTGCCCAGGTCGGGCTGCTGGCTGCCCTGGCCGGCCGTCTCTACCAGCTGCAGGTCGTCGAGACCGAACGCTTCGCCACGTTGGCCGACGAGAATCGCATCAATCTCCGGCTGCTGCCGCCATCGCGCGGCCTGATCTTCTCGCGCGGCGGCGAGCCGCTGGCCGTGAACCGCAACAATTTCCGCGCCATGGCGACGTCCGACCGCGGCCGCGGCGCCGATCTCCTGGTCGAGCGGCTGGACCAGATCCTGGGCCTGGGCGAGGCCGACAAGACCCGCCTGCTGCGCGACCTGCGCCGCAGCCGCAACTCGCAGCCCGTCGTGGTGCGCGAGAATCTCGGCTGGGAGGAGGTGGCGCGGCTGGAGTTCAACGCCCCCGACCTGCCCGGGGTGTTCATCGATCTCGGCCAGTCGCGCGACTATCCCGAAGGCGAGCTGATGAGCCACATCATCGGCTACACCGGTCGCGTCGCCGACGAGGACCTGGCCGGCCGCGACGATCCCGTGCTCAGCCTGCCGACCATGCGCTTCGGCAAGAAGGGCGTGGAGCGTTCTCTGGAGGACGATCTGCGCGGCCGCGCCGGCGCCGTCCAGGTCGAGGTCAACGCCGTCGGCCGCGTTGTCCGCGAGCTCGACCGCACCGAAGGCCAGCCCGGCGACAATGCCCTGCTGACCATCGATATCGACCTGCAGCGCTTCGTCGCCGAGAAAGTGAAGGAGCATCAGTCGGGCTCGGTCGTGGTGATGGACGTGATCACCGGCGATGTCCTCGCCATGGTCTCGACGCCGGGCTTCGATCCGTCGACCTTCGCGCGCGGCATCAGCCAGAGCGAATGGCGCGACCTTTTGGAGAATCCCGAGAGGCCGCTGCACAACAAGGCGATTGCCGGCGTCTATCCGCCCGGTTCGACCTACAAGATGGTGACGGCGCTGGCCGCGCTCGAGGCCAAGGTGATCGATCCCTGGACGCGGCTGCCCTGTCCCGGCTTCCTCGAACTCGGCAGCATCAAGTTCCATTGCTGGCTGAAGGGCGGCCACGGCTCGACCAACGTCACTGAGGCGATCGCCTGCTCCTGCGATTGCTTCTTCTACGAAGCTTCGCGGCGCGCCGGTGTCGATCGCATGGCCGACATGGCCAATCGGTTGGGCTTCGGCCGGGTGAGCGACCTCGGCCTGCCGGGCGAGTCGTCCGCCAACCAGCCGACGCGCGCCTGGAAGCAGGAGAAGGTCGGCAAGCCCTGGCAGCCGGGCGATTCCTTCAACCTCGGCATCGGCCAGGGGTTCATGACGGCGACGCCGCTGCAGCTCGCCATCATGACGGCGCGCATCGCCAATGGCGGCTACGAGGTCCAGCCCAATCTGCTGCTGGCCAAGGCGACGCCGCGAGAGGAGCTGGCGCCGCCGGCGCCGCGCGACAAGCCGACCGCGCCGTCGCTGCGCCTCAATCCGCAGCACCTGCAGATCGTCCGCCAGGGCATGGTCGACGTGGTCAACAGCAGCCTCGGCACCGCCGGCGCCTTGCGGCGCGATGCGAGCGGCAAGCTGCTCGACTTCACCTTCGCCGGCAAGACGGGCACCGCCCAGGTGAAGCGCATCACCGAGCGCGAGCGTGAGCTCGGCATCACCCAGGCGCAGCTCCCCTGGCATCTGCGCCATCACGCCCTGTTCGTCTGCTTCGGTCCGGCCGACAAGCCGCGCTATGCCTGCGCCGTCATCATCGAGCACGGCATGGCCGGCGGTACGACCGCGGGGCCGATCGGTCGCGACGTGCTGGCCGAGACCATCAAGCGCGATCCGTCGCGCCGCACCGATGGCTTCAAGAAGATGGCCTCGCGGTGAGCCTGTCGCTCGACGCACCGGCGCCGATCGGCTTTGCCGAGAAGATCTGGCGCATCAACTGGGGCCTCGTCCTGGTGCTGACCGCCATCGCCGGCATTGGCGTGCTGGCGCTCTATTCCGCCGCCGGCGGCCGTTTCGAGCCCTGGGCGGCGCGCCATGCCGTGCGCTACGGCGCCGCCTTCGGGTTGATGCTGGTGGTGGCGCTGATCCATCCCAAGGTCTGGCTGGCGATGGCCTGGCCGATCTACATCGTTTCCGTACTGCTGCTGGTCGCCGTCGACGTCATCGGCAAGATCGGCATGGGCGCCCAGCGCTGGTTGGTGATCGGTCCGCTGCAGATCCAGCCCTCGGAGATTGCCAAGGTCGCCGTGATCTTGGTGCTGGCACGCTACTATCACGGCCTGCGCAAGGAGCAGGCCTCACAGTTCCTCTACACCCTGCCGCCGCTCGCCATGATCCTGGTGGTGGTGGCGCTGGTCATGGTGCAGCCCGACCTCGGCACCGCCATGATGGTGCTGATGGGCGGCGGAGCGTTGCTCTTCGTGGCGGGCGTGCGGCTCTGGATGTTCCTAGCCGCTGCCGTCACGGCGGTGGCCTGCCTGCCGGTCGCCTGGTCGTTCATGCACGAGTACCAGCGCAAGCGCGTGCTCACGTTCCTCGACCCCGATCGCGACCCGCTGGGCGCCGGCTACCACATCACCCAGTCCAAGATCGCCATCGGCTCGGGCGGCCTGTTCGGCAAGGGCTTCCTGAAGGGGACCCAGTCGTCGCTGAACTTCCTGCCCGAGAAGCAGACTGACTTCATCTTCACGACCTTCGTCGAGGAATGGGGCATGGTCGGTGCCTGCGCCCTGCTGGCGCTGTTCGCCCTGGTGGTGCTCTGGGGGTTCTCCATCGCCTTCCGCTGCCAGCATCATTTCGGCCGCCTGCTGGCGCTCGGCGTGACCTCGCTGATGTTCCTCTATGTGTTCATCAACACCGCCATGGTGATGGGGCTGCTGCCCGTGGTGGGCGTGCCCCTGCCGCTGGTCAGCAACGGCGGCACGGCGCTGGTGTCGGTGATGTTCGCCTGCGGCCTGCTGATCGGGGTCAACGTCTACCGCGATGCGCAATTGCCGCGCACGCGGTAGGCAGATTTCTTCCGGGCTGGACACAAGGGACGTCGAGACGACTCGACAAGGGGAAAACACCTTGGTATAGCCCGCCCCTCGCCGGGCAATGCCTCCCGTCCACGGAGGGCGCATAGCTCAGTTGGTAGAGCAGCTGACTCTTAATCAGCGGGTCCCAGGTTCGAGCCCTGGTGCGCCCACCATTCCCGGAAACACGAAAGCCCCGCAATTTGGGGCTTTTTTGCTTTTTCTAGTCAAACAAGACGCCCCAAGTGCTCGCCATTTTGAGGGAGTTTACACACGGGCTAGGACAGGAGTTTACACATTTGCCATTCTGGGCTTCTTTCAGAGGAAGCTGAGGAGCGTCTATGATGTCGAGAAGCGACGCATTGCATGAATTTGCTGTCGACGTAACCAATGAGGGTCAGATACTAACTTACACCGTCATTGCGACATCCGAGATCCAAGCTAGGGACCTCCTTGTTCGTCATTTCGGGGCGAACACGAAGTGGGAGCGCATTCGGGCGCGACATGTCGAGAAGGCACCCAACGAAACCGAAGCACGAGTCGTAACGGTTTAAGACGCGGTGACCCAACACCTGTTTAATTCCAGTGGGGTTTGGATCGCATTCCGCCGTGCTGCAACGGACAAGTATGTCTTTGCGCCTTCTGGCAAATGGATCGGCTGGCTGCCGTGGAGCGACAACACGGTTGTCAGTACATCCGGTCAATATCTGGGAACGATTTTTCCGAATGGTCGCTTTTACGCGCTCGTTTATCCGCCTTATCGTGGCTACCCCGGCTATCCTGGCTATCCCGGCTATCCTGGCTACCCGGGGTACCCGGGGTACCGAGGGCATTCGAAGCTACCTCCTGGAACTCAAGATATTCAAAGTCTCAGTGAGGATGGAGAATGACTTCTAAGTTCCACCATACGCCTTCGAAGCCCGGAAACACTGCGTGCGATAAAGCCTATACCATTCTAACCAATGCTCATGCCGTAGCTTCTTCGTTCTATCACTCATACACGCAACTTCGCGCGGGTAAGTCTAGAGGCACTACAACGGATGAAGAGCAAGATCTGCTTCGAGCGATGCTAGTCTTCGCAAGCGCCGGACTTGACTCGCTAGTCAAGCAGCTTGTCCGTGATGCGCTGCGGCCTGTTATCGAGCGGTCCGAAGGAGCAGACGCCCAGTTCCGACTATTCGTACAGACGAAGATCAAGCGCGGTGACGGCTTATCTGATCGACTAATCGCGGATGTATTGGTCAGCCGAAAGCCCAGGGATAGTCTTTTGGATGTGCTTATCAACGATATTACTTCTGAAAGTTTGCAATCGGCCGAGCAGATTTTTCGTGTAGCGGCGGCGTTCGACATTGCAACGAGCGTCATTTGTCCAGACATCAAAGCATTTAAGGACGTTTTCAAGGTTCGCAATCAAATCATCCATGAGATGGATGTTGCGTTTGATCAGTCAAACCGGACTCGACGCCCTCGGAAACACGCCGATATGGTATCCTTTACGAATACTCTTTTTGACGTATCTGCTCGTTTTTTATCTGCAGCTGACCAAAAGTTGGCATAGGTAAACACTCTTTACGATTAAGGGTTCGTTACAGTCGTGGATCGATGTGATTTGGATCGCCTTCGATCAGCGCGTTCCTGTCGCTTGATCGCTGTTGCCGCCATTCGCTCGTTGCGAGGGATGTAAGTTTCGAGAATTCGGGTGGTCTGCTCGATGGAATGCCCCGAGACAGCGCTGATCTCGACTGCCGTTGCCCCAGCTTCCGCCATTCGGACCATGCCTGTGCGTCTCAAGTCCCGGAACTGCAGGCCGTCGAGGCCGGCTGCCAGCGTCACATGTCGCCATTCATGGCGCAGGTAGTTCTCGTCCATCGGCCCGCCCGAGCGGGTGGTGAGAAAGGCCGATTGGCCATTCGGCATCTGCGCGATGTGAGCATCCAGCACGGCCTTTAGCCGCTCGTGACAGGGGACCCAAATGCGCTTGCCCGTCTTGGACTGAGACAGCGCAATTCGCTTCCCATCATAGTGTTCGCGCCCGAGCGTCAACACGTCGGTCTGGCGCTGCACCGTATAAACGGCGAGGCTGTAAGCCAGCCGTATGTGGGGCCGCGCCGGTCGATCTTCGGCCGCGTCGCAGGCTGCGAGGAACTTGATCTCGTCGTCGCTCTTCCAGACCTGATCTCTGGGCTTGTTTTGGCGCAGTTCTGGCTTTTCGGCTGGATTGTCCTTTCGCAGGCCGTAGTTGATGGCCTGGTAGAGCAGGCGACGCAGCACCACGATGCGATAGGCCGCCGTGCGCAAACCATGGTCACGGGTAAGCCGGTCCCGATACTCGAAGACGAATGCTCGTGACATCCGCTTGACTTCGAGGTCCCCGAATTCCTGGCGCATCTTCTCGATGTGCTTACGATAGTCAGTCTGCGACCGCGAAGCCAACTCGGTAAACGCCTGTGAGGCATAGTACCGAATGGCCAAGGCATCGAATGTCCCAGCGAGTGCGGGCCGTAGGCTGGAGCCTGGTAACGGCTTTTGCAGCTTCTGGGCATCGGCGTAGGCAACCCAGAACTCCGGATCGCTGAAGGGGGGAAGCTCGACGCGCGGATACCCCCGCCGTCGGAAGTAGTTGTACGTCCGACCGTTAGGCTTTTTGATAGTCTGTACGTGAGGCGGTGCTTTCACTGCGGCGTCGTTCCCGGGCCAGGAACGGATCGGTTGATCCATCCTCGGCTGCTGCCGCATATCCACCTGCCACCAATCCGGCTTGCCTTGCAAACCATTGATTGAGGGCGTGGCTATCCCACGTGAACGTGTAGGGAAGGGGTGGAGGGAAACCATGGGAGTGGATCCAGCGCGGCAGAAGCTCCCGTGCGGAGCGCGGGCGCATGCGAAGAAATCGGGCTAACTCTTGGAGTGTCACGGCCCGGTCCGTTTGAAAGTGACCAGACACTTCATGACCTCGGCGGCCTAGCCCCTCGGATAATGTTCAAAATCCGTGGCCTCCTCCGAGCGGAGGCGGCGGAAAAAGACTGCTGGCATTGGCTTAATTGCCACGCGGCTCGACGGAAACGGAGCGCAAATGTGCTGTGGCCACGCTTCTGGCTCGAAACCAAGACAGGTGGAGTCATCCGCTTGAGCCGGTCGATGAGTTGTCGGTCGAAGTTGTTTGCGATGCTTCCTTCGCAGACGAGAATGTCGAGAAGCTCTCTGAGCTTGTGAGTGCTTTTGACAGTGCTGGCAAAGCAGGACAACAGATCGAAGGGCGTTGCCTGGGAATTGCTGTTGATACCTAGGCGATGATCTTGAAGCAGCATATTGAAGTACCACGCACAGTATTCCGCGCAGTCTTGGAAGAATGCGTTGAAGGTTCGAGCACCTCTTAGACGACGGTCTATTTTCGCGCGTTGAAAGCCATCAAGACCAAGCCGGCACTCCAAGCGAATTCGCGCCGAGGTCTTGCAATACGCCTTAAAGCGTTCGTCTGGCCTGCGAACGGCAGACACCATATGGCCCGCTCCAATGAGCCGCGTGTACGGCGGAGTAAGTCCGTAGGCACGTTCTTCGACTTCGCCCAGATGGGTCGCAAAACTTGTTACGAGCGCGCGCACGTAGTGTCGAGGATTGAGGCATCGCAGGTCGGCGCACACCTCTACCCGTGTGACGTTGGTGGTGCGAAGCACATCCTCCGGTAGGCTTTTGCCGAGTTCACGACAAAAGCCAGCGAACAAGCGCACAAGCGCATCCTGTATCGACGCTAGGCGGCCGTCGATGAGGCCCCAGATATGCCGATTGTCGGCGCGCGTCTGCCATCCCCGAAGCCAATTGCGGCTATTGGTCGGGACAGGGATTTCAGGGGGAAGGGAACCGGGATTGGGCGAGTGGAGCTGGCTCAGTATGTTGATTGTCACATAGCAGTTAACTACCCCACCTTGCGGGATATATTGAAAGGCAACTGGGTAGCTATGTGCACCAACGGGTAAGCGATAGCTCCACTTGTTGAGCCCCGATGACCTGGCTCCCAATCTATAGAATGATCCTTGAATGTCCGCTGGTGAAAACCTGGGAACACAGTGAAAGTTAACCTGCACGCTATCGGGAAGCAGATAGGCAGCGGTTATGGCGCGATATGTATGTGCCAAAGGCATTTCAAGTCCTCATACGCAGTATATTGCGACCGGGGTCACTTTCGGTGCGTAGAGACTGCCGTTTGGCGCAGAGCGATGCGATGTAGACGCCCCGCAAATCTGCGCAGGCTCAATCCGCCAGTAATCTACGGATTGGGCCAGCTAGATGGAGGCGGATATTTATGGATATTCACTATCCCAGCATGAGTAAGGACCGTCTTCTTTATTGTCGCGAACGCTCGCTCAGCAAGTTCTTGGGTTTTCGCCATGCCGTGCTTTCGGCGGTGATAGTGCAAGTGCTGTCGAATTTCCTCGGAGTACTCCTGCGTATGGTCCCGGCTATGTATGCGGGGCAGACGCATCTCTTCTTGCCTTGATGTTAATAGTCGCTGAAGTGCCGTGGGCTTGTTGAAGACATCACGTAACAAGGCAGGCTCAATTAACCGCCACAATGCCACTGACTGATCCTTGTATCCGCACTCCAAGGCGAACCCTAAGCACGCAAGTGCTTGGTAAGTTTTTGCCCAGTTTGTCGTATGGGCTTTCTTTGATGCCTTCACCCGCTCCAGTTCGGTTGGGGAGTTGAAGGTGACCGCGAGCTTTCGCAGCTTTTCAGCATCCTTCCAAAGTGACTTTCTCACTTCGCTATTGGTACACACCCAGTCTTCAATTCCCTTCATCATCCAAATGAATGTGACCAGGGTTGTACGATCGAGCCCCTCCATTTCCGCGTCGGCCAGATCGGCGAGTAGTGTCCGTCGCTTGTCACGGGTGTCATAAAGTCGACGGGCAGCACGTAAGATTGCGTTGAATGCGGCTGGTACTCCGTCCTTGTCCAATTCTGGCAACTTGGGCGGTGGGGCTTTGTTCGCTTTGGCCCGCGATTTTGGTACGGCACGAGGCTTGGTGCGTCGTCGGAGAGGGGGGAACGGCCTAAGCACTGCAGCATTTGGTGATGGTGAACACGTTAGAAGGTTACGATAGCTGGAAGGATGTCATCAAATAGCTTTTCCGGCACATGACCCTATGGGTAGGCTGACCAGATGCTCTGAAAATTTTTTGCCACCATCTTCGTGTCTTTGATGAACGGCCTGGATTCGGGGTGTTTACAATCGATTGTAAAGCACCATCTCTGAGGTTCGGGGCGGCTCGATACCCGCCGAACTGGCGGACTTCCCTCTAGGTTGGGCTGCGATTGTCGGCAGCGGAGTGGCGAGTCACCCAGCTCTAGGCGCAGTTAGTGGGTTACGATCGTCTGCAAGGATAAGACCGCGCTAGTGGTGGAATTCGTAGCGTGCCGATGTGTGCTGGTGAAGAGGCGGGTTTCTAGGCTACTCGGTTGAGGCCCCCGAATTCGTAACTCGGGGAGGCATGACCTCCGGTCGGAGGAAGTTCTAAACTCGGGGCCTTCTCGAAAAATTTCCTAGGGATTTTCCGGTTTAGGGAAATGGGGAGGGGGCATTCCCTGTCTGCGGTTTTCGACAGGAAAGTAGCCCCCGGGTTCGCGCTGGGCTGGTAGCGTGGGTCGGGGCGGGACGGCTGGAGCGATCGACACGGCCATGCGGGCGGGCTGGATCGAAATCGAGGGTGGGCACTCGATCGGTGGACGGATGAGGGCCGGCGGAAGGTGAAGGGGTAGAAGCGCCCTGTGGCGCCTGCCACACTGCCCGACATGTGTGGAAAATTCACGGCCCTGGCGTCGTGGCGCAATGTCGTCGACTTCTCGCAGCCGCTAACCGGTGATTGTTCCGGGAATGGGGGCGACAACGAGGGCGATGGCGGCGAGGTCTACACGTACAGGGTCGGCGGCATGCTACCCGTCGTGGTCTGGGATGCTGAAGAGGCAAAGAGGCGCGTGGTCCCGATGCGGTGGGGATTTCCCAGTCCGCGGGACTGGCGTCGGCCACAACCGATCCATGCCAGATCGGAGACGATCGACCGGATACATCCCTTCCGTATTCCTTTTGCGGGCCGGCAAACCGGCATTGTCGTCTTCAGGACGTTCAACGAGGGGCAGGAAGCCAAGAACTCGAAAGGGACACCAATCACCAAGCAGTGGACGGTTGACCCGAAAGATGGTCGCCCACGAGGCTTTGCCTTCCTGTGGAACCGCTTCGAAATTCCCGATTTGCCGATGCCGATGCTTGCCTGCGTGATGGCGACCGTGCCGGCGAACGAGCTAATCCGGAGGACGATCAAAGCCGAAGAAGAGAACCCGCGAATGCCTGCGATCCTCGACGATGGCTACCTGACGTGGGCGACCTGGCTGGGCGAGGCCGGTGCCCCTGATGACGAGACGAAGGCCTTGCTCAAGACCGTTGAGGGTGTGACGTGGGAGGCCTTCCCAGAGCCGCCGCGGCCGCGCAAGCAGTGATAGCGCTACAGCGTCGGACTGTTGTTCGCCTCATAGCCCTTGCTGAAAGGCACTCCGGGAAAGCCGCTCCACTCAATCTTGAGCCCGTCGCCGCATCGCGGGCACGCAATGCCGGTGCCGTTCGCATTCCACATGGACTTCCAGGGCTCGACGTCACGCCTCGCTTGTGTGATCGCCCAGTAGGGCCAGCAGTTCCGGCAGAACAGCCGGGCACGAGGGCCGACCTCACCGGGTAGGATCTCCAGGTCCTTGGGCGGCTCAAGGGAGAGGTTGCCGATACCGGTGCAGGGCTTTGGCGGGTGTGCAGTCCAGAGAGTTCGGACCGTCGAGCAGGCGAAGCGCACATGGGTGAAGCGTTTGCCCTTCAGGCACGCGTGGGCGGGATCAAACGGCACCGTCTTTTTGTACACGTCGGAGTAGGCTTTGATCCGATAGCCGATCGATGCAACGTCGTCGAAAGTCCTGATCGGGAGCGGCGTGAGCATGAAGTTGATTTAGAGTGACACGGCCCTGTCTGACCTCGCCCAGCGCCGCACGCCGCCCATCTCGAATTGTCCGACCGTCCGCTGCTATCAGTGATGGCAACCCCATTCCTGGGCTTGCTGTGATTGCTCTTCACGGGGAGCACAGTGGCTGGGTTCGTTAATTAGCAATAGCCGCAGGCTGACAGGCCATTAAGGCGCGCGATTACCTGGCTCACCTGCACACCTGTCCATCTGCTCTCGTGGCCGGTTGGGCGTCCCAGGCGGTCATGACTGCCCGTCGTAGGAATGCCCAGCTCGGTAAGGTGGGTCGCAATTGCTCGGAATGATACGATGCCCTGAGATTGCACCCCGCGCCCGAGCGGCATCGGCTAGGGCCTAGTTGTGCGCTTGCCAAGGCGGATTTGACGGTGAACCAGAGGTCCATCGATGCATCGATGCCGGAAAGCCACGTACGACGCCCATTGTCATCGGGCCAAAATAATTGCCGACTGAAGGATTGCTAACTAACCTCTTATACGACCAGGAGGTGCACTACACTATGGCCGTACGAAAGAGGGGAAACACCCTCGAAAAATGGGAGGTCGCAATCATTAAGGCGATGATTGCGGAGAACGCTAGATCAAATGATCAGGATATCCTCGCGTACTTTACGAGACCGTCCCGATCCATAAACCATAGGGCAATCGCCGAGATACGTAAGGACCTTAAGCATAAGGGAATCAGGGCGGCGACTTCGACTGAACTCGACGAGTTTCGAGCGACTTGGCCGGATATCGATCTTCAAACCGGCCTGAGCACGAGGGGGGATGAACTACTTCTTAAAGCCCGAGAAGCGATGATTGCCGCAATCAATACATTCAATGGCTTGGGGCTAACCTTTCGATCGGAACTCTTCATCGTTACAGCGATGATTGCATGGACTTATCTTATGCACGCCTGGTTCAAGCAGAGAGGAATTGACTACCGGTACAAGGTAAGGGGCCAGGTTCAACGGACCCGCAATGGCGCCGAGATGTATTGGGAGCTAGGTCATTGTGTCCGGCACGACAAATGCCCACTGCCTCGTGGGGTCGTGCAAAACTTGGAATTCCTGCTCGAACTCCGACATGAGATTGAGCACAAGTCGACTAGTCGGATTGATGAAGCTGTGAGTGCGAAGCTGCAAGCGTGCTGTATCAACTTCAACGATGCGCTGACGCAGCTGTTTGGGCGCCACTATGCACTAGAGAAGCGAATGCCAATTGCGTTGCAGTTGGTGACATTCAATACGGAACAGCGAGAGCTATTGAAGCGGGCGTCCAATCTTCCGCAGCACATAGAGACAATGATGACTATTTTTCAGGGGGCGATGACCGAGGAAGAGCAGATGGATCCCCGGTTCGCCTATCGCGTGGCGTTTGTGCCAAAAGTGAGAAATCGTGCATCCGGCGCGGATCTTGCGATTGATTTTGTGAAAGAGGGGTCAGAAGAGGCGCGCAATATAGCCCGCGTCTTGCTTAAGGAGGTCGACAAGAAGCGTTTCACCGCTGGACAGATCGTAAAGTTGATGCAGAAAGAGGGCTTTTCAAAATTCGACATGCATCAACACACTATGCTCTGGAAGAAGCTGAATGCGCGAAAGGAGGAAGTATATGGTGGACCCGGGCCGTACAGAAACACTTGGTTGTGGTTCGAACCTTGGATTGCTCGAGTGCGTGAACACTGTACGTCTAATAAGAGCCAGTTCGCCTAGGAGCTTTGGAGAGCGTGCCGGTCAAGCCGGGCGATAATGCGGCGGACCTGAACGCCGGTCCATGCACCTCCGTGCCCAGTCGGCTTGCCAAGTTTGTCGTAGCTTCCCGTCGTTGCGATGCCGAGCTGGGTGAGGCGCCGGGCAATTGCCCGTAGCGACACGATCCCCTCCGAACGCAAATTGCCAATAGTGTCAGCTAAATCGCGCGCGCGAGCATCGGCGAGCTGGGCCCTGGCGAGACTAGCGAGTAGGCGGTCCGCGTCACTAGCTGCTCTGCCTCGAAAGCCCCCGAGTTTGATACCCCGGCGCTTGGCTGCAGCGAGGGCCGCCTTTGTCCGCTCACTGATCATTCGCGCTTCGTGCTCAGCCACAGCGGCTAACATATGGACGGTAAGCCGGCTGGCAGCGGGCATGTCCGCCGCGACGAACTCGACGCCGCTGTCCATGAGGGCAGAAATGAAGGTGACGTTTCGAGCAAGTCGGTCAAGCTTAGCGATGACAAGGGTCGCGCGGTGGAGGCGGCAAGCTGCCAAGGCTTTGGCAAGCTCGGGGCGGTCGTTGCGGCGACCACTCTCAATTTCTGTGTATTCGGCTAGTAGCTGAGCTACCCCCGAGGCGTGGCCCCGAACGGCGTCACGCTGAGCGTCGAGGCCGAGCCCCGAACGGCCTTGGCGCGCGGTGGAGACGCGATAGTAGGCAACGAAGCGGACGGCGGTCATGGAGGGAGCCCCGTAGAGTCTGATGGAACATTGCTTGCAACGAGCGTTGGTTGATCTGTCTCTGATCACCATAGGTCTAGCCTGCAATTCAAACCGACAGGCTGCCGACGGGTTTTACAATCGGTTGTAAGAACGAGACCGGGACTTGAAGCACCGCCGGAAGCCGTTTTTTGCCTTTTGGCACAAATCGAGGGGAGAGGCAGGGGGAGAGCGTCGCACCGGCGAAAAATCGCTGTTAGCGCCTCGCTAGGGCTATTTGGCCAGCTAAAGAGGGGACCCGGCAGACGGGACGATGGATTTCACCCAGGGGCGATGCCGCTAGCGGTCTGCGAGCCGAATGCAGACCGCTAATTGGAGGCATTGAGAATTACTGCTGAAGCAGCTCACGATCGGTCATCGGCTTTACTATGTACTTCCTTGGCATCGACAGGGGAATTAGGCCGGTCCCCACGCTTGCTCGCGGCGGCTAGCTCTTTGAAGCGTTGATCTCCGTGAGCGAGGGCCTTTTCAAATTTTTCAAAGAGGAGCGGTTCGCTCAAGCTACCGGGCGCATCTTCGCGGAACGAAAACATTCCAAGCCGGTCGTTCTTTCTAATGGTGAACCGATTTATCAGGTAGGCCCGATACTCACCCGATGACAGCGTAGGGTCGGGAAACGTCTGAAGACGCTGATAGTCATTGAGATCTTCAGTTCTAGTTCTAGCTTGCGGAGGGCTAGAAACAGAAAAGCTAATCGCCAATGCTAGCAAGATTAGGCCGACGCCGATCCCATTGAACATTGGCGACTTCTCGTCCGGGCACTCATAAGTGCGACCTGTCCGACGACCTCCAAAATCACCTTGTACTCCCGTGAACTTGAATGTCGAAGAATATAGGCACTGATGATAGCCCGCCGACTGCGATGGAGTGTTCGAGTGCCAAAAGACTATGCCCAGGACAAGGGAGAGCAAGCCAACGGCTCCAATAAAGGTAGCAAATCTGCCGTAATCCAACGTCTTTCTCCCAAGTACCGGGTTCGTAAGTGCGCCTCGACCGAGGCGTTTAAGATAGTGCTGCTGCGTTATCGATTGGGTCGTCTGGAATGCGCGATCTACATCTTCGCCTTGGTTAGTTCGAGGGTCCCCAGTGGGACTTCTCTCGCCCTCTCGGACCATTGAGCTCCAGCCTGGACGAATATCGTCCGGGGCATCTCCACGCGAATGCAGGTTTCAACTATTGCGTTCGAACGTATGGTTTTGCCGCAATAGACTTTCCCTCGGTCGCTAGTTCGATCGGATATGAACAGAGAACCAGCCGTGAAAATGAATGTATTGATCGTCGTGTGGTCCACCACCTCGACAGTTTGCTTGAAGAGGACGGCGTCATATCCATCTTCCGGCTGCGCAATTGGCCTCAGTGCTTCCGCGCACGCGGTTAGGGTCAGTCCTGCGGCCAGCACGACGCAGTAGCGGATTGGCAATCGCCGCCAGTGAAGTGCTGCTTTCATGAGCGCTGCCCCGCAACGCAGCGTGTGGCATTTCGGGACTCAATCTCGCGGCCGATCACTGCTCCATTGCTGATGACGAACAGAAACGGCCTTGCGCCGACGTAGCCGCCCATGCGGTTCTTGGCGTTCACAGTGCCGCAGACAATCCAGCCGATCTTGGCTCCATCAACCGCATTGCCCGCATAGCCCCTAAACGGCGTTTGGGTGAACGAGTAGACGGCGCTGTATGGGTCAAAGAGCGACGTGGCGAAGTTATCTTTGACTAACTGCTCGTAGTTTGAAGGGAGCGGCCCGACATCGGCGGCGGCAAGCTCCTGTCCGGTTGGTGCGGAAGCGCAGGCTCCCACGAGCCCAATAAGCCCCGAAACAAGCAAGCGTAGAAGTATCAATTGATCCCCCAAGTTGGCCACCAGCATCGGTAGCAACCGATATCCTAGGACCATTGTCCGTGGTTTAAAAGTCATCCGAATGGTCGTTCTCGGGCATGGACGCCCGAACGCTCGTGGCTCGAAACATCCGCCGTATCCGCGTCGAGCGTGGCTTGTCTCAAGAAGCACTAGCTGTCGACGCGGAGATAGATAGGACCTATGTCAGCCGTTTAGAGCGCAACCTCGAAAACCCTACGATTGGGGTATTGGAACGTGTTGCGCGCGCGCTGGAATGTGAAATCGTCGAATTGTTTGCTTCGGCTGGCAGCGGAAGGCTTCCAACGCTCAAGCCGGGCCGGAAGCCGATCCGCAAGTGATGACGGACTTGTCCAGCGACCAGCCTGAGCAGGGATTTATAGTAAGTTGTAAACATCGCAAAGCGGACCAAGTGGCCAGACCAGCCTTCACGACCTGATCAATTCGGTGCTGCATGACCTAGAGAAGCTGGCCATTCGCGCGGCCATCACCGGCCCAATCGTCAATGGTCTGTTCGGCAAAGAGGGGGAGAGCAGCGGCGGGGGCATCGGCAGCTTCCTGAGCAAAGCAGCGAGCTGGGCAGGCAGCCTCTTTGCCGATGGCGGTATCATGACGGCAGAGGGCAGGGTGCCGCTGCGCAAATACAGCGGTGGCGGCATCGCCAGTTCGCCCCAGCTCGCCATGTTCGGTGAAGGCAGCACTCCCGAAGCATACGTGCCGGTGCCGTCAGGCCGTATCCCTGTGGAGCTGAATGGCACCAGCCGTGGTAGCCTCGGCATGACGACGAACATCACCGTGAACGTCAATGAGGATGGCGGCGGCAAGTCCACCGACCCGGCGGGCGCAACTCGTCAGGCTCAGACGATTGCCGCTGCTGTCAAAGCCGCGCTCAACAAGCACATGCAAAATGAAATGCGTCCGGGCGGATTGCTTAATCCGGCTGGCGGGGCGGTGATGTAGGCCGAGGCGTGAGAGTTGTGCAAACGATTGCACAAACTTATGAAGGCCTCGCCGGCGACAGGAGCGATTAGCCCTTTTCGGGAGAGGGCTGTTCGGCGCCGGGCGGAGTCACAGCAAGACTTTGCAGGGCCTTCAGAGACAAGCCCACCCCTCCGGGGTCCTTGATTCTCAGGCCAGGAGCAGGCGGATAGTCGCCAAGCTCCGGCATGCCCGTGATGCCAAGCGGGCCGCTACTGGCCGCTGTGAGGGGCGCAAACCCGTGCCTGAGGCGGTGGTTGGCTGTCGCGCTAGTGTCTGATTTGACCAACCGTGAATCGCAGTTGCTTGAGGATGACAAGCGCGCAGTGGATTGAATATCAGATGCATTGTTCGCAGTTGGAATTTGCCCTCCTGCAATGCCGAGGCCGGCATCGTCGCAATGGCCAAGGTGACGATCCGATCATCACGGGTCGTTCCGGTCGTTTCCGTGTCGATGAAGGCCAAGGTTGAATTCGGGCCAATCTCGGCCTGGGGCCTCGTCCGGCGTCGGAAAACGCGCGGGACGGTTCTGACTGGCGGTGCTGCCTCGCTGGAAGGCCGCCACCGTTCCACCAATGGGCGGTTAGCGGGAGGTGGAGTTGGTGGCGGCGCAGCGGGCGCAGGCGACTGAGAAAACTCCTGCTTTGCCGTTTGATCCTGGGCAGGGCGCTGGTCACGGCAGCGCTACCAAATATAGATTGCCGCGATCACAAGGGCGGCCACCAGGAACTCGACCAATCCGTCCCCCGTCAGATTGACGAAAAGCACGTCGATGCCGTCGTGCTCCGATCAGGCTTTCGTGGGAAGCTTGGCCAAGCTGGCCTAGAATTGCAACTCAGGCGGTTAGTGGTAGCGCAAGACCCTTTTTGCCATGGGCTGCCCTACCGAACTCTACAACTCCTAGTACATGGAAGATCGCAGCGACGCCTCGCCTATGCGCAAGCGATGCTAGCATGGAGTTGAGATGGAGAGCGTAAATCGGATTGAGCATCCGCGCGTCGCCTCGCTATCGTTGCGCCGTCGCGAGGCAAGCAAATCATGCAGCTCTCGGGCAAAACCCTTTCATGCACTTATCGGCACCCTGCCACTTAGGGAAATATGATCAAATCAGAGCTCGCAATCACCGATTGCTAACAGTCAACCTTCCATACATGCGAGTGCTGTTCTCCATCCGAAGGCGAAAACCGCTCAACTAACATTGAACCGCACGGTCCGACGTGCCTTTCGGTTCTGTGAATTCGCAACCTCCACCGTGACCGTGTAGCTGTCTGGTTGAAGCGGGGCCTTCACCAATTTGATCCCTTGGGCAGATATTTCGCCTCCAAACTCCTTAATGCGGCTTGTAATGTCTACACGCATGAACCCATAAAGAACACGAACGGAGGTTGGATCGATTACGGCCGGCGGAGATGTTCGGAAGCGAACATCGAAGTCGACGGGGGAAATAATCTTCTCACCTTCCCTGGGCAGCACGATCTCTACAACCGGGTCACTACCGGTGACGTCGTCAGCGGTGATCCCCTTTCCGGCGCGGGGCAGTTCGCTTGCCTTCGCCGATGCCGCTCGCTCGTCCGGTGTTATGAACCACCGCTGTTGCGCGATTGCGCCGTCTCGGAGCGATCCAAGCAAAGTACCAGTAAACATGGCCAGCGCACCTCGCCAAACGGTTGCCCTCCGAAGCATCGTCGCTCCTTTCTGCGCCACAGCGGAACGGCGCATATTGGGACAGGCAGGTTGTAGCTGCAACCGAGGTAGTTGCAGCCCGCCGGGAGGCGGGGCGGCACGTCTGCGGTTGCTTATGAAAGCGTAAGGTACCTCTTTTGGTCGGTCTTTACAGCCAAAGCGCTTCCTTAGTATCCTCGTGATCAAAACAAGGAAAAAGGGAGTGAACATGGGGAGAGCCAGTTTTGCTGTAGTGCTTTCGCTCAGTTCTATGCTGAGCTTCAGTTGCCTTGCTCAAGGCGCGTCAGATCTCCAACGTTTTGGAACGGGCTCGCGAGAAGTACCGCAAGCGGTGCTAAACGCTCTTCCCCAAGTGCAGACAACGCGCGGTCCTACTAGAGGACACGCAGAACTATCTGACTACTTTCCCACGCCTAGATTGCAGTTCAACGGCACATGTGTCGCCTGGGCGGTAAGCAATGCTCGCGCTTACTACGCCAGAACTCGAGAAAAAAGACCGGTCGGCGACGCGAACATTCCAAGTCCTGCTTACATCTACAATACGGCGGTAGAGCCGCTGGGAGATTGCGAAGGCGGCATATCGATTGTTGATGGGCTCAAGGTCCTAAAGTCCGGTAGCTATTCATATTCGGACTATCTACCACTTAAGGACAACTGTTGGGCACGGCCCGGCTTGCAACCAAGTGCTGCACACGACTTTCGGATCGACGATGGGGATGCCGTAAAGTTTAGTGAATGGACCGATCAAGGATCTCGGATTCGGAACCTGGAAGCTATTAAGCAGTGGCTTGATGAAGACAACCCAGTCATTTTCGACATGAAGGTCGGCACCACCTTTATGAACCCCACAAACAAGAGGACCGAGTGGAATCCCGGCGGTTATCAAATCTACTATCAACCACGACTCGCGCCGAACGATGAAAAACTCGGTTGGCACGCAATGACGATCGTTGGTTACGCCGATCAATTTCGTGCATTCAAGGTCATAAACTCATGGGGTACCGATTGGGCCCAAGGCGGCTTCGGTTGGATTAGCTATGATGCTATCCGCAACTACGGTCGGCTCGCTTTTGGTATCAAATTGCCAGGGGCGGTTGTGCCATTGCCAGCGCCTAACCCGGTTCCTCCAACTCCTGTACCCCAGCCCACCCCCAAACCCGATCTGATCTCGGCAGCATTTAGCTTCGTCCGCTGTGGGAAGGTCGATGTCATCCAGGCACCTGGCGGTCGGGAGGTGCGAGGGTTCGTCGGAACTCAGGCGGAAAAGGATCGCGTAGAGGCACTGGCTAGCGAATATGCTGTGAAGACAGTCAAGGTCGACCTAGCTCCCTATCCTCAATGCGAGTTGTTGACCACGCTAGCGTCTGGTCTGCGCCTAAGCGACAAGCCGCGCATCAAACTCAATGCGCCTCAAGGAGCTACTTTTACTGAAGACACACAAGTGGAGATTGAAGTTGTCGGTCCGGCGATACAGAGCTTTGTTCATTTGGCATACATCGAATCGAAGGGAGACGTAGTTAACCTACGCTTGCCTCTGGGGCCAAATGGTGCAGAGCAGTTTGCTCCACAGGAAATCAGGAAGGTTCGGATTACAATTCGCAAGCCGTTTGGCAACGAAATGATTGCCGCAATTGCGTCCCCAGCTCCTCTCTTCGAGAAGGGGCGCGACAAACGCGAAACGGACCGGGATTTCCTGACCGCACTTCGGATCTCCTTGTCGGCACTCCCGACTCCTTCGTCTCGGCCGCGAACATTTTCTGCTGACTACTTCCTTCTCAAGACGGTGGAGAAATAGCCGATGTCGACTATATCGCGACACGGTCTAGCATTTGCGTTAGCAGCTGTAGCGCTTCTAAGCGAAGCTAATTGGATTAGTACGCTCGCGCAGGTGGCGAGCGAACAAGAGATGCTGAATGCGCTTACTCCTGGAGGCATCACGAGGGGAGGCGCCACTAGAGGCGGCGACGCTTGCCCGCAAACAAGAGGCGCGCAACAGGTTGATGATCAACAAGACAATACCACCAAACCGACGTACAACCTTACGGTAACCTTCGCTACCGATTCCTCCGATCTCGAGACGGATGGTCGTATGGCTCTGAACGCACTGGCTTCGGTACTAAAGAACCCGTCACTTAGGTGTTATCGCTTCAACATTGCGGGTCATACCGATGCGGCGGGTAGCTTCGAATATAATCAGGCCCTGTCCGATCGGCGCGCAAGAGCGGTTGTCAAGTATCTGACGGAAGAGGGCGGCATCTCATCTGACCGTTTGACCTGGATTGGCTACGGCAAGACTCGGCTTCTTGATCCCGACAATCCGACGTCAAGGGTCAATCGAAGAGTGCAGATCACGAACCTTGGGTTTCCGTAGGGCTGAAGGGAGACAGTTATGGTGCTGGTCGCTTGCCCGTACGTAGCTGCAGGCTTGCAAGTTGCATCGCGTACAGTTTCGGTGCGCGTTCTACGTTGCGTTGCCTTGGCGAAACGCGTGCAAGGACTGCTTTGGATTGCACTGGCCCTCGCAACGTCCTTGGTAAACAGCCCAGCGATGGCGGAAAGGCGGGTGGCGTTGGTAATCGGGAACGGCGAGTATTCGAAGGCAGAAAGTGGATGGGATCCATTGCCAAACGTCGCCCGTGATGTGACAGCTATTGCGAATATTCTACGACAGCTCGGTTTCGATGTTGTAGGCGGTGCAAGACGCAATCTTGGGCGGGCGGAGTTTATGTCTGCGCTTCAGGAGTTTGGGAACAAAGCACAGGGAGCCGATTGGGCGTTGATCTACTATGCCGGGCATGGCCACAAGCTTGGGGAAGTAAACTACTTGGTGCCGATCGACAGCAAAGTCAGTGGCGACATCACGCTCGATGCGCTTCTCCCCAGCGTGAAGATGGCAAAGAGTGTCAAGTTGATTATCTCTGACGCCTGCCGCGTTCCAGTGGACCAAAGCTCTAACGCGCAGCCCCTCGGCTTGCCGCCCGACGGAACAGGAGCTGTATTCGTTTATGGTGCTCAGGCCGGGATGTATTCTTACGATGGAAACTTTAATCAAAATAGTCCATTCATGAAGGCGTTGCTCAGGCACATAGCAACGGACTATCTAACGCTGGAGACAGTTTTTTCTCGAGTCCATCACGATGTTATGGCTGAGACTAAGAACTACCCCCGAGGAATGCAGGTGCCAACTCAATATGGCATATTTCCGGAGGAAGCATCTTTCACCAGCAATCTAGGTCCTGAACCGATTTTTTTTCCTAAGAATCGAGGTCCGATGAACTTCATTCCAGGAGGTGGTTGGCTTGTTTTTTTTGATTGGAATAACACAAACTTATCTGCGCAGGCTCTAGCGACCATTGATCAAGTAGCTTCTGCGTATAAGGCAAGTAACGCGTCCAGCATCCTCCTGACGGGAAATTCCGACACCGATGAGGTGGTGAGATACAAGTCCGGGTTATCACTCGATCGAGCCCGCGCAATTAGAAAGGAGCTTGTTAAGAGAGGCATTTCTGCGCAAGCGATCTTGGTGCAAGCTCGCAAAGATGAAGATCGGTTAGTTCCAACTGGCGAAGGTGTCAGAGAACCACAGAACCGAAACGTCGAAATAGTCCTTCATGGCGAAACCCCAGCGCCATCGATCAGCTGGCAGATTACGAATAGCACTTCGGGTGTCATCGGTTACAAACTCTTTGCGCCTGATCGAAAATGGGTGTGGCCAGGAGCAAATACAGCTTGGACGCTAAAGCCCGGGGAGACAGCGAATTTTAAGGAAAAATGCTTACAGGGTGAGAAGGTCTGCTACGGCGCTTGGGACACAAACGGAACTTGGGGTTTAGGGGCGCATGGTGACCTTGGGTGCTCAAAGTGTTGCAATACCTGTGGTGTCGAAGTTAAAGCATCTCCGATCAACCTAGGTAAGTGATCGTCTTCTACCCAGCGTCCGTCCAGGTTTGGCCGCTTCCGAACTCCCCACGAGTTGCGGGTAATGGGTCACGAGCGCAAATACATAAAAGCGCCGTCGCTGGCTGAACTTACTCTCATCCTTGCGTCACCCGCGCTAGGAATTTTCGCTACTTCGGATGAGTGACTGGCCGGATGCTCACCTGCCATGTCGCCGAGCGCGGTCTCCCGGTGGGCGTGCTGCTGCCATCCCGCGTGTGACGCATCGCGACCTCCGCCAACTGTTCGATGGTTTCAGCGAACTGTCGAAAGCATAGATAACCTCAATGGCGGGCCTCTCAACCCCAATCAAAGGTGCGCATTCTGGAGACGCTGAGCAAGTATAATAGTTTCGAATATGCGCGACGGTGCGGACGCCATGCCTTCTATGAGGAAAACGGCTTCGGTGGACGTAGGCTTCATACTGCGGTTCGCCTCGCGGCTGAAAAGATGTCAAAGAAGCGTGGTGGGTCGCGGCGGTAGCACTTCTAAAAGACGCGCTTTCGCGCACGGGGCTGCAAATCCGCAAGCTCGGTTGTGGGGCGTGCAAAGTGTTTATACCCAGTAGCAATGGAAGGCGATCGATAGCTAAACTGTTAACCCACAATCTTGTTACAGCAAATCACCGTAGAAGAAGTTTTGTGGAACAGGACCGCTAACGCCAGACCGGCATATCTCTTCGACGCCAGTAGAAGTCATTGTAAAAATCCTCATGCCTGGAAAGTCAGCGACTAACCTGTACTCGGCAATTTCCTCCGCACTGGTGCCTGGCATTTCCGCTGACTGGCAATAGTGAGGCTAGGACACAAGCAAATTGGTGCCAATAAACAAAATACCAAGCACCGTGTAATTGCTTACAGCCCATTCATTGTAGCCGGATCGATGCTTGATAGTATACGTACATAGATCAATAGATGGCCTACCCATCTGCCTGTGGTACTTGCCAGTCAATGGGTCGCGAAAGTTACCATGATCAGTTTCGAATACGGCAAAAACCGAATCATCGGAATTAGGGCGAACGATGATGCCTACTGTCCCTGGGAGATTGGACTTTGACGCATCAAGGTCGAAGTGATCACCTGGACACACCACTGAACAACTAAGCTCATAGTTTTGATGGTTGTAGATCGCGCGCCTTAAGTTCTCAGGATAGAACACATGTCGGTTTCCCATACCGGGAATGGGATCAAAATGAACAAGCAGCGCTTTACTCTCTATGAGTACTTGGCGAATTGCTCGCGCGTGGCCACCAATTCTCAGCAAAGGCGGTTTAACAGTTGCTTGGTTCATATTTCGTCGTTGGTCACGCTCTCGACCCGTTGCCCTGATTTTTTTGGGGTTAGTGACAGCTTCTCTCAACAACCGCGCAGCATCTCAGCGCATTTACAATCAATTGTAAAATTGAACCAGGCGCCAAGGGCGATTTCTCAATGCATCTGGAGCGAAGCAGGCACCAGCATCAGATGCGAATGGGGCAAACCTCAGCTGCTTTTAAGATGGATGGTCGGCAGTGACGGATAAAAATTGTCATGCTCAAGGGCGTCGAAGGACCAGGAGAAGCAACACCTGTCTATCTAGAGAGCAGGCCGGTAAGGGACGTTGTCGTTATCTCGTTCAAATCGGCGTTCGAGCACGATGCCATCTTGCGGCTGCGCCAACGTGAAATCTGGCGTCGCACCCGGCGCGTCCTGAGGTACGTCGGGGAACCCTTCGTGAGGGTAGAGGAGAATGCGGTCGAGTTGTCCAGACTGAACGGGTCCGCCGCTCTGATCCATGATCTCCGACGTACTGTTCAGACGATCGCGTTGCGCCCCCTTACGCCTGCAATGGTGCAGGAAGTGCTAGGAATTAGTGGCCGCGAGCGTATTCGATGGGCGAAGGACGGTCGGTTTGCGAGGTGTTGATGCCGAAGCCTGCACGGACAAGGGCGACGATGAAGGGATGGAGTGCTCGGCTTGGATGAACGGCAAGCGGCTCCTTGGCCGCGTTTCTTGCTCAGCGGGTTCGCGGCATTACAATCGATTGTAAACGCCTAAGAGGCGATGGGCTTGGGCAGCCGATTGCCGGCGAGTGCGGTCGGCCCCATGACGAGGAAAGTAGCGTCAGCAGCATGAGGACGCCAAAGACGAATAGGCGATACACGATAAGCCGCCGGCTAGATCGAGCGTCCAGGCGACTGACGAAGCCGCAGCGTAGGCCAACGTGTCGATGTGCTTACTCTGACCTGGACAGACGATACCTTGTACCGCAGGTGTCACACTAAGCTCAGCAGGACGACAGACCAGTACGGGCAGTAGTAAGATCGGTCTCCCAGCTCGGGCCTTAGACCTCACGACGCTGACATGCCAACCTCTCTCTGGCGCCTCGTGACCACCCTCTAAGAAATAGCGCTAAGAACTCTGACGGCAATAGGACCGCCTATACCGCTGCTCGCCGGTACAGTCGAAGTCATGCGTGAAGCTGCTTCGATGAGATCAGTTGCAGCGTCTATGGCCGTTTGTCGACTCGTATCGCGCACAGGTGGAAAACGCGGATACGATTGAAAGAAGGCCTTGGTGGAGTTCCGTGGTGTGCCGGCTAGGAAACCCGGCAACACATGACGACGGACATACTCACCTTCACCGGCAATGACAGGTTCCGCTGCGTCATCAAGTCCAAATCGCTCGTCCAAGCCTGCTCGCCAGCCAATCCTGTCAATAGCGGGGACTGATAGCACCGCTGACCGAATGATAGCCACTCGTTTGTCGCGGTCATAGGAAGCCAAGCCCAATTCTGACATATGCGGCGTCGGGGGAAGGAGGAGCCTACGATTTCTTTCGAGGTAGCCGATAGCAGCAGTCGCGCAATGGTGGCCAAGTGCAACCAAATCGATCTCTGCAATATCAGCGCTGGCCGCCTCGATGAAGTCTCTGGCAGCTTCTCCAAAATCGACTTCGCGACAAACGTTGTGTACGTGGAGACAAGGATCGGCCACGGTATTGGGGTCTCGCGACCAGAAGCCACGCCTACCAGTCGTAAATACTAGGCTATCGTTGGGGCTTCTCAGTTCTACGAACTTACTCACTCCATCACAAAAAGTGTGATCGAGCGTAAGCCTAGAATCGGAAGCAACGACAAGTCCATCATTGCTGGCAATCAAGACGATCAGGGTTCCCTCAGAGATGGGTCGCCTCCCTTTTGAACTGCAGCCATCGCTACAGCATTGAGGCATACATCGCTAGAAGACTTGATCATCTACCTACTTTGGGACGAGGCCCCAAAGCACAATGCATATATGGGCTACTAGGCCGAAGTGGGACACTGAGCAAGAAAAGCTATAGTAAGCTACAAAGCTTTTGGAAGTCCCACTTTGTCTTAAGGCATTGAATAGCAACGCTGTTCTGGGTCCGTCTCGGAACTCTACTTTCGGCGCTTGTGGTGTTTGCATAGACGCGCGTTTAAAAGTACTTTTCTCGCGTTTTCTCTATTGACCTTGTAATTCAAGTAGTTGCAATTTCTTGCAAATCGCGGGCCGCCCAATCAGTTAGTTTCAGATTCGAGCCCTTTAACGCGCCGATTGAGACGCGCAAGTCCGTCCCATTTCGACGGTGAAGGCGTTGGCGGCTGCGGAGCCAAAAGCCCGACTTCCTCAAGCGTCCTTTCCATCCGACCGAAATTACACGGGGCGCACGTGACGACCATGTTTTCAAATGTACTCTCGCCCCCGCGCCCGTTCGGTAGCACATGATCGTACTGGAGCCACATACACTGGAACGCCGCATGCTGATCGAAGTTTTTGGTGCCCCAACAAAGGGCATCTGGGTACTCG
Source organism: Alphaproteobacteria bacterium 65-37 (assembly GCA_001897995.1). Lineage (GTDB taxonomy): Bacteria > Pseudomonadota > Alphaproteobacteria > Reyranellales > Reyranellaceae > Reyranella. The sequence continues at coordinate 63,610 of MKRV01000256.1, forward strand.
GTTCGCAACAGGACCCGAATGCTGCTGTCAATAACTGGTATTCCGCAGAAGCGGCAGTGATAGCCATCGCGCCCAATTAAGCGCCGCTTCAGCAGAGCATTGGGGTGTCTTGGAATGGGGCGTAGCGCGACAGGCTGAATGGGCGGTGCGTCCGGCACTTTGCGAATGCGCAACACGCTCGCGTTGTGCCGCCCCCAAATGCTCTCGGTCCAGTCGCGAATAATTGGGATGTTTGCGGCAGCGATGAGCGCGGCTGCGCGCGCCCGCTTTCCGGAAAGGTGCGCGTTAGCTGCCTCATCCAGCAGGGCTTGTGCATCTGCTATTTCAGGAATTGGCTCGCGTAAGCAGCGGCGCGGCAGCCAAAACGCCGAATCGTTGCGCCCCATTTTTCCTTCTCTGCTTTTGGCTTATGTGTGCCCGCTGGCGTATCTGCATGTTCGCCTCGGGACATAAATGCTTCTCTACGTGGCAGCTTCGTCGCAAAAGCTTGTTAGACTGGTGTTCGGAAATTGGGTTGCAACTGAGCACGCTGCAAGCAACTCATGGAGCTCAAATTCGATCTCCTGCCATTGGCGACTCAGATCAACCGTGCATACCAATACCGGAATGCCCAGCAATCGATATCGAAGGCGGAGGGATCTTCCCACGTCTGGATAGATGAGCATTCCAGAGAGGCCCTTGTTTCTGTTTCGGACCTTCTCATGCTGAAGATATGCCATCAGCTGATATAGGTGTTGAGAGTGTACGCGGCGTCCATAGGGGCTGCGAGCAAGCGTGTTTCTATAAAATTTTGCATCCATAATTATTGTGTGGTCTGCTTTCCGAAGAGTCACGTCGGTGAGCATACGCGGTAAGAAGGCAAGATCCGCTTCAGTCGCGTCGCTCACATCCCAACCAAGCGCCTCTGATCGTACGCGATACTGCGCGCAATGCATTTGAAAGAAATTGCGAAGGAAGTCCTGAAATACAGACGACATTCTGGTCTCATCCTCCAGAACGTTCTGGAACCGAGCCGAGCCGCTTGCTTCATCGGGCATAAGCGCCCAGAACACGAACTCGCAAAGACGAAGAAGAAATCGATACTCACGATTGTTGCGAGAAAGCATGACGTTTCGAAAGATGGAGGCCGAAAGCGGCCTGTCTTGCACATCGTAAAGTCGACGATCTAGTGACATGAGTTCATGTTTCAGATCTTTCGTAACTTGTACGCATCGCGTGAGGTTGCGCAGCGTCGCTTTAATGATTTGATTGTGCAGTACGTCGTGCGTGAGTTCGTCATAGTCGCATATGGCCCTGCCGCGAACATGGCTAGCCTCCTTGAGCATGCGGTCCAGTCGAAGACGACCACGCGGCGCAATCAATTCATCCGTAAAAGACGAGTAGCCGCGATCTAAGCCTCGCCGCAAAAGTTGGCGCAGGCCAGTCGCCAATAATTTTGCAAATAGGTTTGGGATGTCGGGGCTTTCCTGGACACCCACGTTCGCCACTGTGCCCCCAGAGAATCGGGCCCAGGCATACACAAACAAATAGTAAACGTTCTGGATCGGAATATTCATCCATCATCATCTTCAAGCAGTCGGAGACGCCACTCGTCTGCCTTTTCCGGATCGTCAAACCAATACTCTTCAAGAAGCGGACAAATCTCCATTTCCACTACCTGGCGATACCAATTGGGTTCGTATTTAAAGTCTTCAGGCGGAACAAAAAAGCTGTGTCCGATACGATACCCAAGACCAAGATTGGCGCGGTCTTCGCCAATCGCCGTATTGAGTGCAGTCATGAGCTTCACGATTTTTGAGGTCACTTCCTCCGGAATACCTCGTTGCATGAGGAGCATGGGAAATTGCTGGCTTGAAAACATCGGTTCCAACGAGGCGAACGCGAAGCGCCGACGAAGTGCATAGTCGACGATTGAGAGCGACCGATCTGCCGTGTTCATCATCCCGATTACATAGAGATTCTTGGGAATGAAGAAGGGCGCTTCTCCAGTCTGAGAATAAGTCAGGCGTGTGGCCCATTCTGAACCGCGCTTGTCAGACTCGATGAGCAACATCAATTCACCGAAAATCTTTGACAGGTTGCCGCGATTAATCTCATCGATAACGAAAACGTATTTCTCGTCCGGTGACAGGCTCGCTCTTTCGCAGAACCGATGGAAAATGCCGTCGCGCAGTGCGAAGCCGCCCTTTCCGTCCGGGCGATACCCTTGGACGAAATCCTCGTAGCTGTACGATTGATGAAACTGAACTGATTCTATTCGTTGGGGGTCTTTCTCGCCGAGCAATAGATATGCGAGTCGTCTCGCAACGAAGCTCTTACCGACGCCTGGTGCTCCTTGAAGAATGAGATTCTTCTTGATGTCCCACATTGTCAGCAGTCGACGTACGGAAGATTCATCCAAAAGGAGCTCGGAGAGAGCTAGATCGAATCCGTAATGCTCGGGAGGTGGTGGTGCCGGAGCCAGTGCACTTTCGGCGGCGGCTTGTGCAAGTTGCAGCGCGTCATTGCATTGATCATATGCCTCCAACAGGACCCGGAGCATTCCATCCACGTTCTCATCACTTGGAAGCTCATCGGTCTTAAAGTCTATATGCGCGATGGTGCCAATTTTGTAATTCCTCGCGAGCAGCCCATCTGCCCCTAGGTGAATGTTGTTATCGAGAACAAGAGGGACTGCTGCTTGACCCGCGATCAGTGTGCGTGCGTTGGCTGCAACATCAAGCAAGCGCTTTTGCGCTTCACGCTGGCCAAAATCACGGACAAGGTTCGCCGTGCCTTGATTTAGGGTTAGGAAGACACGGCTAAGATCTGCCGAAAACAGAAAAACAACGTAAATACCCTCTTGGGTGGATCGCGTAATCTTAGTGTTGAGTAATGCGATCCACGGGACGGAAGCCCAATTGCCCTGCCCCACGCTGACATTAACTAGGAGATCAGCCCGTTCTCTGACTGTCGGGAACTTCTCAAGTCTACTCCTGACGTCCTCCATAGCATTCCAAAGCATATCCGACTTTTGAAATGGGCCGGAACGCGCTTTGGCAAGCTCATCTCGAAATAGACGGACCACATGTCTGAATTCATAGGATGCAGCATCCGCGGGAACTGAAGGCAGCGCCGACGCTGTGGAAGGAGATGCTGAGACAAAAGCAGACTCCATAAATTGGTTCGGTTCTGCTCTCATTCGCTTCATAAGCGAGCGAAATATCTGCGTAAGTTGCCGTACCAGTTGCTCAAAGTCAGTGCCATCGATGTCCTCGATGGCTACGTATCTCGTGATTCCTCCACCGGCGTTAGCGGCGCCCTGCTCAGACTTTTCAAAAGACAGCCAATCGTCGAGAGACGCAAAATCAGACTGATTTGGTGCCAGCCGCTGCTTGCGTCGAAAGTGCCAGTTTCCGGACTGCTCTAGCTGAGACTTCAACTGCCTAGCGTCAGGCGAACCGGCCGTCGGCAGCATACCAAGTAACTGTCTGGCAATCTCTCGAGTCCGATGCCTCAGTGCTTGATTTGAGAAGTCGTCCGGATGGGTCAAGGGTGAAAAGCCGTACTCGACGCCATGCCCCGAGACGATCATGAAAAGCTGTGGATTGCCCAGTAGCTCTTTCTCGTTCTCTTTCAAGTAGACGCCAAACCAGAGATCTTTGGGTTTGCCGCCCCGAATGCCAGAATTGGGATGAAACCCCGACGTTAGTTTGAGCGAATAACTCTGGTCGCCTCCGAGTTCCTGGACAACCACTTTACCAAGCCCGCTGAGTACCTCGTGAACTCGCTTATGGGCAGTGCGTTGATCGTTGGAAAAATCCGCATATCTCTCAAGTGAGCGGCTGAGCCGAATTTGCTCGACGTCGTACGTAGTAAGGACGCTGGTTTGCCACCGCTGAACTACCGGTGGGCGATAGTAGCTAAAGCCTTCCCCGTGCGTCTTCGTAAGCTCCCGACGAATTGTGAATAGGTCTTCGTCAACGTTGTTGCTTTGAGCAGAACCAAGAAGGTCCAAAAACGCATCGCGAATTTGCTTTTTGTGTTTTCGGGACGAGATGTTTTCAAAGTAGTCTGGGAAAATCATAAACAGCCATGCCTCTAGCATTGGCTGGTACGCCCCGCGAGTGGGTTCGATGGATCGCGCGTCCAGCGCGAACGCCGTCGGATTACTCAGTAGTTGCTGGCGCCGCGGCTCGGTTTGTTCATGCCAGTGGATTAGGTACTCACTAAGCCATGCCAAATGAAACGGGCGATGCTGATTAAAGCTTATATCGGCAGAGAGGCCCCGCTCAAGTCCCACCACCGCCCATTCTGGAATTGGAGGTGGTTGTACGCACCAACCAAGGACAGTTCTTACGTTCTCGATTTTCTTGTCCGGCTTTGTCACTGCCGTGAAGAATTGCTGCACGTACAGCAGCTCGGCAGCAAGCTGCAGAGTGTCGTCTCTTGCTCCCTGAAGTTGCTTTCTGAATTTTCCGAGAAAAGAGCCTTCACCTTCGTCGAATCCTTCGACGAAAAGTTTATGAAACTGCTTTAGATTGACCAGATCCCAAAGTTGGCGACCCGGAGAAAATAGGCTGCCAAATTCGACGAGTCCGGTCTGGCGGATTTTTGCCAATGCCACAAATGTGTGATCCGGAACCCCGAGCGTCTTGGCCATTCTCCCTCCCCCCCGTTTCATTTGCGGCACCGAGAATGGCAACTCGTTACCGATGTATGCAAAACTACGCTTTATTGCGTGTTCGGTACAATAACCGAATGCCTCGCCGTCGCGTCGTTGCTGCGCCTGACAAACTAGGTTGCAATAGGCGAAGGTAATGGAGAGGGATGCTGATTTCTCGGAGGGATGAGCTCGTATGATAAATCGTGCTGTCCTGCCGGCAACCCAAGCTTCCGGAAATCCCGCAGGCGAGAGAGCACTACGCAATGCCTTGTTCGAAAGACATGCTTACAAAGGTCCGCTGGACCAGCTGCCGATGCGAAGTCGTAGTGGGTAGAATGCCAGCTAGCGATGCTGAACAGGAAACCTCCCTTACAATCGATTGTAAACTTGAGCATTTGGATCAGGCTGACATCGTAATGAGGCGCTCTCTTCTTGACCAAATGCGTTTACACAAATCAACATTTGGCATTAGTTTTGGTTTGAATTCGCACCCGAGTTTACAGCCCAAGCCTTTGTAATTGCTTGTAAATCACCCGCCTCTTAATCAGCGGGTCCCAGGTTCGAGCCCTGGTGCGCCCACCATTCCCGGACATCGAAGAAGCCCCGTTCGCGGGGCTTTTTGCTTTTGGGAGCCTTGCCGCTTTAGAGGCGAGCGTCGGCCAGGCGCCGGAACAACGGCCGATAGGCTTCCAACGCGAGATCGTCGAGGGCCGCGGCAGATCCCAGCGTGAACCAAGTGAGCGCCGTATGCTCGTCGTCGCGAATGATAGGCGTGCCCCTCCAGGCCGTGACGGCGTAGAGGTGATAAGTCGTGTCTGCCGCTACGGGATCGGCGATCTCCTCGATAGCTCGATAGGTCTGCGGGGCGATGTCGATTTCTTCCTGCAGTTCGCGGCGAAGCGCCTGTTCGAAGGTTTCTCCAGCTTCGAGGTGGCCGCCGGGAAAGCTCCAGCGATCGGGGTAGGCACGCCGCGTCGGGCTGCGCCTGGCCAGCAGCACATGGCCGTCGCGCAGCAGAAGGGCGTTTACGATCTGCCGCATGTGGCTGTCGTCGATCCAGAAGTTATCGTCGCACAGTATAGTCCTTCTGCGCGCACCATTGCGCAGGCCGCTCGGAAATTCCTTCGGTATGCACGCCCGGCGCTACCTTGCGCTTCCTGTCCGGCGATGGGATCGTCCGTCAGCCAACAGACTGGAGGGGCAACATGGGCTTGCTAGACATTCTGAACGGCATCCAGACCGGGCCAGGCGCACAGGCGCCAGCGGGCCGCAGCGGCGGCGGAAGTTCTCTCTCTCCCATCATGATTGCGTTGATCGGCCTGCTTGCCAGCCGAATGCTGAGTGGTGGCCAGCAGCAGCAGCAGGCGCCGGCGGGTGGCGCTGCAGCCGGAAGTGGCGGCGGCGGGGGCGGCGGCCTGTTGGGCGAGATCCTGGGTGGCGATCTTGGCGGTCTGCTGAAGGGCGGGCTCGGCGGATTGCTGGCCGGTATGGCGGGCGGCGCTGCCGGTGGAGCAGGCGGCGCAGCCGGCTCGCCAGGAGGGCCGTTGGGCGGCGTCCTGAGTGGCGGCCTCGGTGACCTCATGAAGCAGTTCGAGCAGGCGGGCCAGGGCGACGCGATGAAGTCGTGGGTCGGCCCCGGCGCCAATCAATCGATCGGCATCGACGATCTCGCCAACGCGCTCGGTCCCGACCGGCTCGGCGCGCTGAGCCAGCAGTCCGGCCTGTCGCGCGACGATCTGCTGTCCGGTCTCGCGCAGCATCTGCCGAACTTCGTCAATCAGTTGACGCCCGACGGGCGTCTGCCGACGGCGGACGAGCTGTCACGTCATCTCTGATTGATTGGAGCGAAAACGCCATGAGACGTCTCGCGCTTGCCGCCGTGCTGTCGCTCGTCGCGGCCACGGCGGCTCACGCTGCCGATCCCGCGACCAACAAGAAGGTCGTTCTCGATTTCTACGAGAAGGCGCTGAACCAGAAGGACTTCGATGCGGCGGCCAAGCATTTCGGGCCGAAATACATTCAGCACAACCCGACGGCACCGGACGGCATCGAGGGCTTCAAGGCCTTCATTGCCATGCGCAAGGAAAAGACGCCGAACGCTCGCAGCGAGATCAAGCGTTCCTTTGCCGACGGCGATTTCGTGATCCTGCATGTCGAGAGCCATCGCGAGCCCGGCGATCGCGGCGTTGCCATCGTCGATATCTTCCGGCTCGAGGACGGCAAGATCGTCGAACACTGGGATGTGATTCAGCCGATCCCCGAAAAGGCCGCCAACAGCAACGGCATGTTCTGAGGCTGCCGTTCGTCGATGGAGGCGCGTCGGCAAGGACGCGCCCCTTCGACGAAGGTTCTTCAGTCGTGTCCGCCGTGATGCTCGGCGTGATGCTTGCTCGCCTCGCCGGCATGATGCGTGGCGTGTGCCGAGTGGCCGTGCGCGGAGTGCGCATGGTGCGCGGCCTTTTCATGCGAATCCGACTCGTGGTGCTTGGCTGCTTCGCGATGATGCTGTGCAGCTTTCTCGTGATGGTCTGCAGCGGAACGATGATGCTCGATGATCTTGTCCTTCGGCATGTCCATCTCCTTCGTGGAAAGCGGGGCATCGACGCATCGATGGCCCCGGTCCGAGCTTAGGCCCGCTCTGTTGCCGATTTGTGGTTGTGACAAATCCGGGCGCGGTCGTGGTTCTGTCACGATCTGGGCGTACACGAACGACCTCGAAATGATTGGACCTCGCGTATCGGAGGCAGCATGGACCTGGAAAACGATCTCCGACTCACTCGCCATGAATGGGAAACCCTGAAGACCATCGGCGGTGTTCATCGCGACTGTCATGGGCTCGACGATGCGGCGATCAGCGCGCTCGTCGCCTCCGATCTTGCCGTGGTGACGCCGGATGGGCCGGCGATCACCGCGATGGGGCGCCGCGTCGTCGTGCGCGGCTCGCCGCAGCTCTGGAGTTCCTGCTGAAGGATCTCAACTTTTCTTGAGGGCGCTCGCCTCGGCCTGCCGCTCGCGCCGTTCACGACCGGCGGCAAGCAGGCGCTCCCGTTCAGCCGGGTCGACGCGGCCGTAGCGGGCTCGCCAGCCGGGATCGTCAGCTTTCCAGGTGAACGGCGCCCGCACGGTGATGCGGGGTCGGCCTGCGCCTTCGAGAAGGTCGAGGGCTTGCGCCACGATGGCGCGTTGCATGGCGCGATCCCAGGGCAGACCGCACGGGTTGCCAAGGGGGAAGTCGGTGAAGACGAAGCGCGGCACGCTGCAGTGTTCGACGACGTCGCGCGCCGAACCGACGATGACAGTCGGGATGCCGTTGGCTTCGAGATGTCGGGCGACCAAACTCACGGTTTGGTGGCAGACGGGTCAAAGCGCGCAGAGAAGAGCGGCGTCGGCGCCGTCGGCGCGCAAGCGCGCCAGGACGTCCGGAGCATCCTCGGTCAACGTCTTGCGCTGACTGTATTCCGTCGGCACGCCGTGGAAGCGCGGTGCCAGGCTGGCAAACCTGCCGTCGCGTGCCAGCCCCGCGGCAGTCTCGATCGGCAGGAAGCTTTCGCGATCCTCGGTATGGGTCGATTCCTTGTCCCAGGCGAGATTGCCGGTGAACAGCGACGCCGGCGGCGGCGCGACGTCACCCGACCAGACGTGACGCACGCCGTGGGCATCGCGATTCTCGAGACCGGGCGGGCTCGCCGTGGTGACGAGGCCGAGGCGGGCCTCAGCCAACGGCTTGCCGAGCCGCGCAAACGGCACGTCGTCGAAGTGAGCCCAGACATAATCCTGAGCGTAGCCCAACGCGCGGTAGTACTGCCGCGTGCGCTCCATGTAGGCGACCGGTTCGTCATTCTCGTTCACGGCGTTTCCTCTTGGTCTTGTCTTTGGTTTTGTGGCCGACATCCTGCGCGCCTGCTGCAGCGCAGACAACCCGGAGGTTTGCGCCTCTTTCGCGGTTGAGGCGACTCAGGAGCCGCCAGCGCCCACGACACGCTGGTAGAACAGGAGATCGAGTTCGGGCGCCGCCCAGCCGAGGCCAGTCAGGATCGCGTGCGCCTGGCCGCGATGATGGGTCTGGTGGTTGAACCAGTGGTCGAGCGCCGGCATCAGGGGCTGCACGAATTCGTCGGGCGTCGAAACGCGGCGATAGCGGATCACACCGGCCAGCTGCGTCTCGTCCAGACTGTCGATCCAGCGCACGATGCGCTGATCTTCGGCGACTCGCGCCGCCTGCAGCGCATCGAAGCGATCGTGCAGGAGGACATCGAGCCTGGTCGGCGCCGTGCCCTCGCCGGTGAAACGCTGCATCCAGATATAGTCCGTGGCCAGCAGATGGTTGAGCGTGCCGTGCATGGACTTGAAGAAGACACCACGATCGGCGCGATAGTCGGCATCGGAGAGCTGGGCCGCGGCCTCGTAGAGGCGCCGGTTGGCCCACGCATTGTAGCCGGCGAAGGTTCGATAGCGTTCTTTCATGCCCGCCATCCTGACCTACCGGTCCGCGGCGGCAAGATTGATTGATTCAGTCAACTTGCTGACGGATCTGCCGATTGAAGGCCGCGCAAATCGTGTTGTCGGCGGCCGAAGCGTTTAGAGTGCATCGTAAGTGTAAGCGGCAAAGCGTGGAGGGCCTTGATGGCGAAGCGGATCGGCATTCTCACCAGCGGCGGCGACTGCGCCGGCCTCAATGCCACCATCCGGGCCGTCGCGCTGCGTGCCCACCATGGCTACGGCTGGACGACCGTCGGCCTGCGCTACGGCACGCTCGGTCTGGTGGAACGGCCGGTCGAAGCGGTGACTCTCGACCCCGAACGGCTCGACGCGGCGGTCGCGCGCCAGGGCGGCACCTTCCTCGGCAGCACCAACCGCGGCGATCCGTTCGCCTTTCCGATGCCGGACGGCAGCAGGAAGGACCGGTCCGGCGAGATGGTCGAAGGGCTGAAGCTGCTCGGGCTCGAGGGGCTGATCGGTGTCGGCGGCGACGGCAGCCTCGCCATCCTGCGGCGCCTGCTGGCGCTGTCGGGCGTGCCCTTCATCGGCGTACCCAAGACGATCGACAACGATGTCGGCCATACCGAGCGCGCCGTCGGCTATTCGACGGCGGTGGCGATCGCGACCGAAGCGCTCGACCGGCTGCAGCCGACCGGTACCAGCCACGAGCGCACCATGGTGCTGGAAGTCATGGGCCGCGACGCCGGTCATATCGCCATCGCCGCTGCGATTGCCGGCGGGGCCGACGTCGTGCTGATCCCGGAGGTGCGCTGGCACCTCGAACGCGTGGTGAACCGTATCGCCCGGCTGCGGGCCATCGGCCGCACATCGGCTCTGGTCGTCGTCGCCGAGGCGGCAGGCCAGTCGGACGAAGCTGCCGATCCTGCGGCAGATGCGCCCGATCACGGCGTCGGCGAATGGCTCGCCAAGCGGCTGGCCAAGGCGACCGGCGCGGAGGCGCGCGCGACGGTGCTGGGCCATGTGCAGCGTGGCGCCATGCCGACGGCTGAAGACCGGCTGCTGGCCGCGGCGTTGGGTGTCCGTGCCGTCGACCTGCTGGCCGAAGGTAAGGCCGACCGTATGGTCGCGTGGTGGAACCGCCAGGTGATCGACGTGCCGCTGGAAAAGGTCGTCGGCAAGTCGCGCACCGTCGATCCTGCGGGCTCGCTGATCCGCACGGCGCGGGCGCTGGGCATCTGCCTCGGCGATACCGACTGATCGCCTTCCCTGTCGCTCCCTCTGTCGTCAGCCCGCCAGGTCGTTTCGGCCGATCCAGAAGACCTCGCCTTCGCTGAGCTCGGTATCGAGCCAGAGGAAGGGCAGGCTCGGATAGGCCGCCTCCAGCGGGGTGCGGCCGCGGCCGATCTCGCAGACCAGGCCGCCGTTCTTGGTCAGGTGCCGCGGCGCGTCGGACAGGATGCGGCGCACCAGGTCGAGGCCGTCGTCACCCGCCGCCAAAGCGAGGCGCGGCTCGTGCTTGAACTCGGGCGGCAGCTTGGCCATGCCGCCGGCATCGACATAGGGCGGGTTGCTGATGATCAGGTCGTAGCGCCGGTTCTCCAGCGGCGCGAAAAGATCGCCGCGATGAAGGCTGATCCGGTCGCCCAGCCGATGCGCCGCCACGTTGCGCCGCGCCAGCGCCAGCGCACCGGTCGAGAGGTCGACGGCGTCGACCGTGGCGTGCGGGAAGGCAAGGGCCGCGAGAATGGCGAGACATCCTGACCCGGTACAGAGATCGAGGATGCGGCGCGGCTTGGCCACCGGCAGCACGCCGCCCGTCAGCAGGTCGCCGATGAAGGAACGCGGGATCAGGGCGCGGCGGTCGATATGGAAACGCACGCCCTGCATGTAGGCCGCCCCCAGGAGATAAGGTGCCGGCAGACGCAGCCCGATGCGGGCGTCGATCAGGGTGAGGAGCCGCGCCCGTTCGGCCGGCGTCGGCTTGAGGTCGAGCCAGGGATCGATGCGATGGATCGGCAGGCGCAAGGCTTCCAGCAGCAGGAACGCAGCTTCGTCCACGGCATTGGTGGTGCCGTGCCCGTAGGCCAACCTTGCTGCGCGAAAGCGGCGAACCGCGAAATGGAAGAAGTCACCCAAGGTGACGAGAGAGGGTTTGTGAGCCTGCGCCATGCGTGCCTAGATTAGCCGGTCTGTCGCCGCCGGAGAGATCATGAATCGTCGCGCCTTTCTTGTTGCCGTTCCAATTGTGGCTGGGTCGACGGGGGCCAGCCTGCTGGGCGCGGCCCTGCCCGGCACCGCCGCCGCGGCGGCGGAGGTCAAGGTGATCTATGTCGGCGGTTGGGACTGCGAGCCGTGCTCGCGCTGGAAGAACCAGCACAAGCCCAGCTGGCTCGCCTCGCCGGAGTTCCAGCGCGTCACCTGGATCGAAGTCGACGTGCCCAGGCTCAAGGAGGCCTACCGGGAGCGCTACTGGCCGGGCGATCTCAAGCCGGTCCTCGACCAGCTTCCGCAAAAGGGCGGCACACCGCGGTTCCTGATCGTCCAGGACGGCAGGGTGGTCTCCAACGAGTTCGGCAGCAACAAGTGGGCGCAGACCATGACCGATCTTCGCAACATCCTGCGGTAGTTCCATGACCTCCGGCTCCCCGACTTCAGGCGCCTCGACTTCAGGCACCACGATGGGCGCCCTCGACGGCCTGCTCGTCCTCGACCTCACGACCCATCTTTCCGGCCCCTTCTGCGGCATGCAGCTCGCCGACCTGGGGGCCGACGTCATCAAGATCGAAAGCCCGCAGGGCGACGCCATGCGCGGGGCACCCCCCTTCGTCGAAGGCGAGTCGGCGCCCTTCATGCTGTGGAACCGCAACAAGCGCGGCCTGAAGCTCGACCTCAAGGACAAGGACGACCTCGCCGTCTTCTGGGACCTGGTCGACGGCGCCGACGTCGTGCTGGAGAATTTCCGGCCGGGCGTCATGAAGCGGCTGGGGCTGGGCTGGGACGCATTGCATGCGCGCAATCCGCGGCTGGTGCTGGGCTCGATCTCGGGCTTCGGCCAGACCGGCCCCTATGCCGGCCGCGGCGGCTTCGACCTGATGATCCAGGCCATGTCGGGCCTGATGTCGGTGACCGGTCCCAAGGACGGCCCGCCGTACCGCATTCCCCTCGCCATTTCCGACGTCGGCGCGGGCCTCTATCTCACGATCGGCGTGCTGGCGGCGCTGCAGACGCGCAACAAGACCGGCGAGGGCCAGTGGGTCGAGACCTCACTGCTCGAATCCACAGTGTCGCTGGGCGTCTACGAGGCCGCCAACTACTTCGCCAACGGCCGGCGGCCCGAGAAGCTCGGCCAGGCGCATCGTGGCTCCTCGCCCTACCAGGTCTTCCAGACCAGCGACGGCTGGCTGACCATCGGCGGCGCCCAACAGAATTTCTTCCGCCGCCTCTGTGAGCTGATCGGCCAGCCCGAACTCGCCGACGATCCGCGGTTCAAGGCCAATGCCGATCGCGTGCGCAACAACGACCTGATCGTCGAGCTTCTCCAGGCCGAGGTGAGGAAGCGCAGCACCGCCGACTGGATGGCGGTGCTCGAAGCCGAAGGCATCCCGGCGGGGCCGGTGCTCCATCACGACGAGGTCTTCACCGACCCGCAGATCCTTGCCCGCGGCATGGTGGCCGAGGTCGATCATGCCAAGGCCGGTCGGCAGAAGACGCTCGGCGTGCCGCTCAAGCTGTCGGCAACGCCCGGCAGCGTCCGCCGCGCCGCGCCGACACTCGGCCAACACGACGGCGAGATCCGGGGCCGGAAGAGGAAAAATTAGCGCCCATTGGACCGTGTCCGGAATGCCGTCGCCGCGACGATCACCCGCGATGATGATGATGGTGGTGGTGAAAGGCGGGTGCGGGGGCGTAGTAGATGGCCGGTCGATAATAGATCGGCGGGCCGTAGTAGATCGGCTGGCT
>MKRV01000256.1:76662-78194 GCA_001897995.1 Alphaproteobacteria bacterium 65-37
TCGGCTGGGTCCGGTAGTAAGCAGGTTGGCTGTAGTAGTCATTGGAATAGCTGTTGGAATAGCCGGAGCCCGTCGGAGAGTAGGCCGGCTGATCCGCGCAGGCCGCCGCCAGTGTCAACAGACCTGCACACGCAAGCCATTTGACGTAACGCATCCCTTCCTCCGCCGGGAAAGCCCCGTCTGATGCGGGACGTCTCCCATAGTGCATTCGACACGGCGACGATGGCACGGCGGCGGCATAACTGAGATTTGTTCAAGGCATTTTCCCCGCGCTGAGGGAAGGCAAAACAAAACCGGCTCCCGATGGTTCGGGAGCCGGTTTGCCGTTTTCAGGGGGCGTCGGTTAGCGGCGCTGATAGCGGTCCGGCACGCCGTCGCCATTGGCGTCGCGGTCGTAGCGGTTGGGGATGCCGTCGCGGTCGTAGTCGCCGTTCGGGCCCCGGCGCGGCGTGTTGTTGTAGTAGTTGCCGCGATAGGCGTTGGCGTTGTTGTAGTAGCTACCGTTCCGCCAGTAGCCGTTGTTGTAGCCGCTATTGTAGTAGCCGTTGTTGTAGCCGTAGCTGGGGTAGCCGTACCCCGTGGTCTGGTTGCATGCAGCGGTCGTCGTGGCCAGCAACACGGCAGCTACCACGATCTTGATCCTGCTCATCCTTCCCTCCGTTGGAGCCTGGACCGCACCCACGGCCAGGCTTCTCCACCTATCGAGGTAAGACACCCGTGGTGGCATTACCCGGGCGGAAAGATGAAATTGTGTAAAGCACGATGTGGCGGCACGGCGGCCGCCACATTGCGACAAGCTGGCGTCGATTACGCCCGCGTGGAACGGGCGTCGGCGATCGGCGTTATGGCGCGCCTCAGAGAGCGCCGGGCGCCGGTCCCTTCGAGACCTTGGCATTGAGCTTCGGTGGATGGGTCACGATCGACTTCAATGCCGGCGTCGGCTTGCGGAGCTTGGCGATGTTGGGCAGCGGCCGCGCCAGGTTTGGATTGGTCTTGAAGGCCTGCTCCATGGCGTGGGCGGCGCCCAGCACCTCGCCGTCACCGCGGAAGCGGCCAATCACCTGCAGGCCGAACGGCATCTTCTTGTGGTCGAGCCCGCAAGGCAGCGACACCGCCGGGTTGGTGGCCAGCGACACGAAATAGACCGACGCCATCCAGTGGTAGTAGTTGCGCAGCTTCTTGCCGTCCATCTGGTCGATGTAGAGCTGCTTCCAGGGGAAGGGCGAGAAGCCGACCGTCGGCCCCAGCACCAGGTCGTAGTCGCGGTAGAGTTCCTGGAACTTGCGGAAGATGCGGGTCTCTTCGCCGTGCGCCCAGGCGAAGTCGGCGAGGCTCAGTTTGGCGCCGATCTCGTAGTTGGCGACGATGTTGGGGCCGAGCATGTGGCGCTTGTTGGTATAGGCGTCGTGGTAGCGCGACAGAAAGCTCACTGCCCGGATCACGTCGAAGCAGCGATCGGCCTCGCCGTAGTCGACCTCGACCTTGTCGAGCGAGCGGAAGAGCGGCTTCATCGCCTTCATCTTCTCGCGCAT
>MKRV01000257.1 GCA_001897995.1 Alphaproteobacteria bacterium 65-37
ATTCGCATCAGTCCCTTCATTCGACGTCTCCCTTTTCCCGTAGCACCGCTGGTGCCTCTTGCTTTTGCGGCACCGCTGGTGCCTCCCCTTCCTTTGGCCAGAGGAAGCCCAGCGGCTCCCCGGCGAGAAAGCTTTGGACAGCTTCGCGGTGGTAGGCGCTGTCCATGCACAGGCCCTGGGCGAAGCACTCGAGTTCGGCGAGCGCCTTCTGGTCGAGATGCATCGACTGATTGAGAATGCTCTTGGTCAGCCCCATGGCGATCGGCGAGGCCTCCGTGAAGCGCGCGGCGAAGCGGATCGCCGCCTCCAGCAGCTCGTCGGGCTTGTAGAGACTGTGCACGATGCCCAGTTGCTGCGCCTCGGATGCCGCCACCACGCGCGCGCTCAGCATCAGATCCTTGGCACGCTGCAGGCCGACGATGCGCGGCAGCAGGTACAGCGCCGCCATGTCCGGCACCAGGCCGATACGGGCGAAGACCTGGCAGAAGCTGGCGCGCGTCGAGGCAAGAACGAAGTCGGCGGTCAGTGCCAGGCTGAAGCCGCCGCCGAAGGCCGAACCATCGACCGCCGCGATCAGCGGCTTCTCGAGGTTGACCCATTCGGGCAGCCAGGCGTGCAGCGCGTGGATGCGCTGGCGCGACTCGTAGGCCGTGCGCGGCCGGGCCGACATCGCGCGCAGGTCACCGCCCGCGCAGAAATGCCCGCCGACGCCATACAGCACCACGGCCCGCACCGACTCGTCGTCGCGGACCTCGGCCAGCGCGCGCGGCAGCTCGGCGCGCAGTGTCTCGTCGATGGCGTTGCGCGCCTTCGGGCGATTGAGGCCGAGCAGCGCAACGCCGTCGCGCCGCTCCAGCAGCAGGGTTTCGAAGGCGCTCATGTGACCTCAGTCGACCTTGATGCCCGATTCGGCGATCACCTTGCGCCACTTGGCCATGTCCTCGGCGATGAAGCGGCGCATGGCCTCCGGCGACGAGCTGAAAGCCTCGAGCCCCATCGCCTGCAGTCGCGCGCGCATGTCGGCATTCTCGAGCACGGTGACCAGTTCGCGGTTCAGCCGTTCGACGATGGGCGCAGGGGTGCCTGTCGGCGCCATCAGGCCGTACCAGCCCGTGGACTGGAAACCCGGTACGCCGCTTTCGGCCACGGTAGGAATGTCCGGTGCAAGCTTCGAGCGATTCTCGGTGGTGACCGCCAGCACCTTCAGACGCGGATTGCTCAAGTGCGGCAGGACCGAAGCGAGCGAGGTGAACACCACGTCGACCTGCCCGGCCAGCAGGTCGTTGAGGGCCGGCGCCTCGCCCTTGTAGGGCACATGCACGATGTCGAGATTGGTCCGGCTCTTGAACAGCTCCATCGTGAGATGCGAGGACGTCGCCGCTCCTGCGGAGGCATAGCTCAGGCGCCCCGGCTGGCTGCGCGCGAGCCGCACCAGATCATCCACCGACTTCACGGGGAGATCGGCCTTGACCACGAGCGCCAGGGGAAAGCCGCCCGACAGGCCGACGGGTGTGAAATCCCGCAAGGTGTCGTAGGACAAGTCCTTGCGCAGCACGGGGTTCACCGAGGCGATGCCCTGATACACGATCACCAGTGAATAGCCATCGGGCGCCGACTGGGCCGCCGCGGTCATGCCGATGATGCCGCCGGCGCCGGCGCGATTGTCGACGACGACAGACTGGCCAAGCCGCTCGCCCAGCGCCGTTGCCAGCACCCGCGCGAGCGAGTCCGTCAGGCCGCCCGGCGCGATCGGGGCGATCAGCTTCAACGGCCGCGAAGGGTACTTGTCCTCGGCGTGCGCACCGGCTGCTGCGCCGACAACGGCCGCAGCGGCGAGCAGGCACAGGCTCCGACGGTGAAGCGATCGGATCATCATGCAGCTTCCTCCTTGTCAGGGGCCGCGGCCGTGCGGAGCGTGCCGGCAAGCCGCTCGACGCCATCGTCGGCTCGGACCCAAACTTTGTAGAGCCTCGGATCCTCGGCATCCCTCTGGCCGCCCGCCTCCAGTGTCTCGCCCAAGCGCACCGGCTTGACGAAACGCACGTCGAGTTCGGCCGCCGACAATTCGTCCGGCGTGAAGTTGCGGAAGATCGCCTGCCACAACAGGCAAACCGACATCGTGCCATGGGCGATCACACCGCCCATCGGCGTCGTGGCGGCGAAGGCCGGATCGAGATGGATCGGATTGTAGTCGTCGGTCAGCTCAGCGTAGGCGCGGACGGACTCCATATCGACCTTCATGGTCGTCGTGACGAGGTGTCCGGTCATCTCAAGCCGCCCAGATCAGGTTCATGAGGCCGCGGTAGAGAGGCCGACCACCCTCGCCCGTGCCGACGACCTCCAAGTCGACGTAACGCCGCCCGCGGCGAAGCTCCTTGCCGACACAGGAAATCTCGACGCGCACGCGTTCGTGCCGCACCGGCACGTCATCGAGCACGAGGTGCTGGCGGGCATGTACATTGCCGGGCGGACGCGGCGAGACGATCGACATGTAAGCGCGCATCATCATGACGGTGGCGATGCTCGCGCCCTTGGCTGCCAGATCGGCCGCCTGATCGGCAGCTTCGGACGAGGCGCCGAAGATACGCTCCCACTGGCCTGCCAGCTCCGCCCCGTAAACCAGGCTGGTCTCGCCCATGCGCGCACCGGGCTTAAAATCGTCGAACAGGATGGGCGCGCTCACGACAGCGCCTGCGCGTGCGGCAGTTTCATGCCGTCGACGTCCTCGAAACCGATCCGGACCCTCCCGCCGATCGCGAGGGTCGGCAGCAGCGCGCGATCGCAATTCACCATCAGGCGAAAGCCTTCGTTCATGTCGACCATGACGATCGTGTACGGCGCCATGGCCCGGAAGGCCTCCGTCGGCGCGCGATGAACGGTCGTGAAGCTCAGGACCGTTCCGACCGCCGACGAGCGCTTCCAGGCAAGAAGCGCCGACTGGCAGTGCGAGCAGACCGAGCGCGGCGTGATCTGCACGACGCCGCAGGCCTCGCAGGTCTGGTAGCGCAGCTCGCCCTCGCTACAGCCTTCCCAGAACGATCGGGTCTCGGCGGCCGGGTTCGGCAGAGGTCGTCCCATCCCAGTTCGCCCCATGTCAATGAACTCCCAGCACGAGCGAGCAATGGGCGGACAGGATGCCGCCGTCGCCGTGAACGAAGGCGAGCTTGGCATCCCGAACCTGGCGGGCCTCAGCGTGCCCGCGCAGCTGATGCACGGCCTCGACGGCATGGAACATGCCGCCGGCCGCACCCGAATGCGCATAGGACAGCAATCCGCCATGCGTATTGCACGGCAGGCGACCACCGATTCCGAGGTCGCCGCGTTCGGCAGCGATGCCGGCGCTTCCCCGCTCGAAAAAGCCGATGGATTCCAGCTCGACCAGCAAGGTGATCGTGAAGGAGTCGTAGATCTCCGCCACATCGATATCCGCCGCCGTCACGCCGGCGCGCGCGAAGGCCGTCGCCGACGACGACTTGCAGCCGAAATCGGTGAGGCTCGGTGCGGCGACGATATGCTCGTGGGTATGGCCCTGCCCCGCCCCCAGGATCTCGACCGCCTTGTGGCGCGTTCCCGCGGCCGCAGCCTTGCTGCTCACGATCACGGCCGCACCGCCGTCGGAGATCAGGCAGCAGTCGAGCATGCGCAGCGGCGAGGCGATTTCCTTGGAGGCCAGAACGTCCGATACCGTGATCGGCGTGCGCTGCTGGGCCTTGGGGTGCAGCAGCGCATGGGTGCGATGCTGCACCGCGATCGCGGCAAGCTGTTCGGAGGTCGCGCCGTATTCGTGCATGTAGCGCCGCGCCACCAGCGCATAGGCGGCGGGAACGCTGATGCCGAACGGCCGCTCGAACTGCGGGTGGCCGACTTCGGCAAGTGCTGCCACGGCGCCATCGCGCGAGAGGCCGCTCAGGCGGTTGTCGCCGGTCACGACCAGCACGTTCTGGCACTGGCCGCTGGCCACCAGGGCGGCCGCCTGCATGATCATGATGCAGGCCGTCGCGCCGCCTGCCTGGATGGCCAGGCAGGTGCCGGGATGGATGCCCAGGACCTCGCAGAACACCGACGCCAGCATCAAGTGAGGTTCGGTGAAGGAATAGGCGCACAGCACGCCGTCGATCTCGCCGACCGTGAGCCCGGCGTCAGCCAAAGCGCCCAAGGCGGCTTCGGCATGCAGGCCCATGCAGCTGCTGCCCGGAAGCTTGCCCACGGCGGTGTCGTAGGCGCCGGTGATGAAGGCGTTCATCGTCACGGCTTGATGCTCCCGTCGAACGACAGGCCGCGCTTGGCCAGGAAATCGGCGACGGCGCGATCGTGATACTCGGTATGGAGGGCCAGCGCCTGGGCGCTCGATTCGAGCTCGGCCAGGGTGTCCTGATCGAGGTTGAAGGAACGGTTCAGGATGTTCTTGGCGATGCCCAACGCTTCGGTCGAAGCGGCGTGATAGCGCTCGGCCAGCGCCAGGGCGTTCTGCTCGAGCTGCTCGTGCGCGACCTTGCGGAACACCATGCCCATCTGCAGGGCTTCGTCGACATCGATCTCGCGCGCCGAGAAGACCAAGTCCTTGGCGCGCTGCAGCCCGACGATGCGCGGCAGCAGGAAGAAGCCGCCGAGGTCGGGTACCAGGCCGATACGACCGAAGACGGCGCAGAACCGTGCCCGCTCGCTCGCCACCACGAAATCGCAGGCCAGCGCCAGGTTGAGGCCGGCGCCGAAGGCCGGTCCGTCGACGGCCGCGATCACCGGCTTCTCGAGGTTGACCAGCGCGTGGAACCAGGTGTGCAGGCGCCGGATGCGCTCGCGATCCTTGAAGACCGGACGCTTGGCCTCGGACAGCGACTTGAGATCGCCGCCGGCGCAGAAGATGCCCCGCGTGCCCGTGATGACCACGGCGCGCACGGTGTCGTCGTCGCGCGCCTCTACCACCGCGTCGGCGATCCCTTGTCGGACCTCCAGATCGAAGGCATTGCGCCGTTCGGGACGGTTGATGCGGATCAGCAGCGTCGCGCCGTGGCGCTCACGCAGGACAAAGTCAGCCATGTCGTTCCTTCGAGATGATGCCGGTAGTGGATGGTGGCTGGTAGCTCGGCACGGAGGTTCTGCTCATCTGCTGGGAGCGCGGCACTCAAGCGCGAACTTGCAAAGACGCCTCACCCTGAGGAGCGGCCGCAGGCCGCGTCTCGAAGGGTCGGCAACAGAAACAGTGCTCGTTCCCATCCTTCGAGAC